>NZ_VKLR01000010.1:0-209229 GCF_007280595.1 Psychrobacter sp. YGAH215
TTTTATGCCATTTTTCTTTAAACTGGGACTGTGACAGTCGGGGCAGCTGATATCTATTTGTGTCTTCATAACCTCAAATATATCATCTTGCTTCGGCTGTCACTCTCCTTTATTACCTCAGCATACTTTCTGATACACCACCTTATTATGAATACCACCGAATTTGTCCCCGTTGCCCTATTAAGCGACATCGCCCATGATTTTTCTATTACCACGGCTGAGACTGGCTGGATGTTGACGCTATATGCGTGGATTGTCGCGGCGATGTCATTGCCATTGATGCTGCTCACCAGCCGTTTTGAGCGTAAAAGCTTACTTTTGGGCTTGTTTGTGGTGTTTATTGTCAGCCACGTCTTATCCGTATTTGCGTGGAGCTTTGAGGTATTGCTGATTAGCCGCGTGGGTATTGCGCTATCACACGCGATATTTTGGTCCATCACCGCCGCGATTGCGATACGCGTAGCACCGGAAGGTAAAAAAGCACTGGCGCTTAGTGTGCTTGCGACCGGTACTTCATTGGCGATGGTACTTGGTGTGCCATTAGGGCGCTTGGTCGGTCAATGGTTTGGCTGGCGAGCGACCTTTGGCGGTATTGGCGTGATTGCTTTTATCGTCTTTATCTTGCAAGCAAGGCTATTACCAACGTTACCCAGTATGTTTGAAGGCTCGTTTAGAAAAATTCCAGAATTGCTTAAGAATCCGTTATTGGTCTGTTTGTATTTGCTGATTTTATTAGTCTTTACCGCTCACTATACCGCTTATTCTTATATCGAACCTTTTATGCGCCAAGTCGGTGCTATTAGTGAAAATTCAGCTACTTTTATACTGCTCCTGTTTGGTATCGCTGGGATTGCGGGCAGTGTGATTTTTAGCCGTTGGGGTGATCGTTTTAATACCAGATTGATGCTGATATCGATCATATTAATGCTGCTATCTATGCTGGTACTATTGTTTGCCGTGACTTCTATCTGGGCGCTGAGTTTCATTGCATTACTGTGGGGCGCGGCGCTGATGCTGCTGATTATCTCTATGCAAGCCAAAGTCATTATGGTTGATGTCACTGCCCAAGACATGTTGATGTCGATGTTCTCAGGGATTATTAACTTAGGCATTGGCGCAGGTGCGCTATTCGGTGGTTATGCAGTGACGCATATTTCCATATCAAGTGTCGGCTATGTCGGCGCCGCTATCGCTGGTGTGTCGCTGCTCTTGATGTTATTTATGATAAAGCGCTTTCCCGAATTAAGCAGAAGACTTGGTTAATTAGAAGGCTTGGATAGCTAAAAACTTGATAGTAAATAAGCATAAAAAATGCCAGCCACTTAAATGGGCTGGCATTTTGCTGTTTGCTTTATTAAAAATACCGAGTAAGCCGTTTATTTAATAATCCACTTTACCGCGCAAGGCTTTTGTTTTGCCGCGCTGGGTTTTTTCATCAACGCGTTTACGTTTGGCATTTCTACTCGGTTTGGTCGGCCTGCGAGTTTTATTGACATGAGTGGCTTTGGTAATAAAGCTTTGCAGCCGCTCAAGCGCATCAATTCGATTACGTTCTTGGGTACGAAACTGCTGCGCCTTAATAATAAGTACGCCTTCTTTAGTCATTCGGCTGTCTTTACTGTCCAATAAGCGCTGCTTGATAACATCGCTCAAGCTTGAAGCATGAATATCAAAACGCAGATGAATCGCAGAGGACACTTTATTGACGTTTTGCCCGCCTGCCCCTTGCGCGCGTATGGCGCTAATGTCCACTTCGCTGTCATTCAGACTGATATTATTGCTGATAAAAATCATAAAACACTTTTATAAATGATTAATAGATAAGGTTAATGATAAAGCATTCGCAGTTAACACGCTACTTGCCCGCTTAATAGCGGTCAAAACGTCATATTTTTTAACCTCTATAATCCGCAATTTGTCGGGTAAACCTTATAAATGTTATCGTTTGACGTTGCTGTGTCTATCCTCTGTCTATAAAGCGTAAGCCTGCGCAGGGTTTTGATTTTAAGGTGATAGGATGACGTTAAGCAGACACGATATTAAAAGAACACCGTATTAAATAAATACGGTATTGTTGAATCAAAGCGTTGACGAGCTGATTTTAGTCAAAGGAATAAGCGTTGTATGACAACCAATAATAAGAAATCTAATCATAAAAAATCTAACACTTCTCTCAAAACTCACAACCTTACCGCTGATGAAAGCATTCAAGTCAGGGGCGCGCGGGTGCACAATCTCAAAAATGTCGATGTGGATTTACCGCGTAATGCGTTGGTCGTTTTTACCGGTATATCAGGCTCAGGCAAGTCATCACTGGCATTTGGTACCTTGTTTGCTGAGTCGCAACGCCGCTACCTTGATTCGGTATCGCCTTATGCACGGCGCTTGATTGACCAAGCTGGCGAGCCTGATGTCGATTCGATAGAAGGCTTGCCGCCCGCCGTCGCCCTGCAACAGCAGCGCGGTACGCCGTCGGTACGTTCATCAGTTGGTAGCGTGACGACGATTTCAAATGGTCTGCGTATGTTGTACTCGCGAGCGGGCGAATACCCTGCTGGGCAAGATATGCTGTATGCTGATGCTTTTTCGCCAAATACGCCAGAAGGTGCTTGCCCTACTTGCTCAGGTATTGGCCGCGTGTTTGAGGTCACAGAAGATTTGCTCGTACCTGACAAGACGAAAACCATTAGAGAACGCGCCATTGTTGCTTGGCCACCAGCGTGGCAAGGGCAAAATCTGAGCCGGATATTGACGACACTTGGCTACGATATCGACAAACCTTGGAACACGTTATCCAAGGAAACCCGCGATTGGATTTTATTTACCGATGAAACCCCAGAAGTGCCAGTTTACCCAGAGTACAATCTCGAGCAAGTACGCGAGGCGATTAAAAAAGGCGAAAAAACCAATTATAAAGGCACCTATGCCAGCGCAAAAAATTTCGTCTTACATTCTTTTGCTACGACCCAAAGTCCACGTACCAAAAAACGCGTGGCGCAGTTTATGCAAATTTCAGAATGTCCAAGCTGCCATGGCAAAAAACTCAAAAAAGAGTCGCTGTCGGTTAAATTTTCGGGGCTTGATATTGGCGAATTGTCTCAATTAACCTTGACTGAACTGGCGCTAAAACTTAACGACGCTGCCAATAAAAAACTCAGCGATGATATGCCCGACCGTGAAAAAGCCATCGTCGCCAAGCGTATTTCCAGCGATATTTTATCGCGTGTAGAAGCGTTAACCAGACTTGGGCTAGGTTACTTATCGCTTGAACGTACCACGCCTACCCTATCGCCCGGTGAGCTACAGCGCCTAAGACTTGGCACCCAAATTCGCTCTAAGCTATTTGGCGTAGTTTATGTACTCGATGAACCGTCCGCTGGCCTGCATCCTGCCGATACTCAGGCGCTATTAGGCGCTCTAGATGAACTGGTAGCGGCGGGTAATTCATTATTTATTGTCGAGCATGATGTCAGCGTCATTCGCCACGCCGATTGGATCGTCGATGTCGGACCAAAAGCAGGCAGTCATGGCGGTGAAATCATCTATAGCGGCCCTGTCGCAGGCTTGCGAGATATCTCTGATTCTTATACAGGGCAATATCTCTTTAGTAAAGACACAGCAACTCAAAAGTTAAAAACCGAGCAACCAAGACAACCTACTCATTGGCTAAAACTTGCCAATATCGAGCGTAATAATTTACAAGGGTTAGAAGTGGCATTTCCTTTAGGGGTATTAACCACAGTAACGGGCGTTTCAGGTTCGGGAAAATCGAGTTTAGTCAGTCAAGCGTTGGTTGAATTGGTCTACAATGCGCTTGGGCAAAAAACCGTGATTGAAGCGCCCACCGATGAAGCGGCTTTACTGGAGCAAGAACAAGAAACGCCAATAGGTGGAGAGATAGTCAGTGGTATGGAATATATAAAACGCTTAGTCACTGTTGACCAAAAAGCCATCGGGCGCACACCGCGCTCAAATCTGGCCACTTATACTGGACTGTTTGACCATGTGCGCAAATTATTTGCCACCACCAAAGAAGCAAAAGCAAGGCACTATGATGCTGGACGCTTCTCATTTAACGTAAAAAAAGGCCGTTGCCCAAATTGCGAAGGCGTCGGTTTTGTCAGCGTTGAGCTGCTATTTCTGCCGAGTGTTTACTCGCCTTGCCAAGTGTGCCATGGTCAGCGCTACAATAACGAAACCTTAGAAATTACTTATCAAGGTAAAAATATCGCCGAAGTGCTTGATTTAACAGTTGAAGCCGCTGCTGAATTTTTCATTGATGATGCCCCAATTATGCGCGCCTTAGATGCCTTGCTAAAAGTTGGGCTTGGCTATCTACGGCTTGGGCAACCAGCGACCGAGTTGTCTGGTGGCGAAGCACAGCGTATCAAACTTGCTACCGAACTGCAGCGTACCCAGCGCGGCGATACGCTGTATGTGCTCGACGAACCAACGACTGGCTTAGACCCTTCTGATGTCGCGCTGCTGATGGCACAGTTAAATGGGCTGGTCGCAACTGGTAATACGGTGATTATGGTTGAGCACGATATGCAAGTCGCTAGCAACAGCGATTGGATTATCGATATGGGCCCGGGTGCTGGCGATGAAGGTGGGCTTATTGTCGCAGAAGGCACACCTAAAGAGGTGGCGAAATCCAAAAAAAGTCGCACTGCACCTTTTTTATTGACTTAGTATTAATATAGTAATGCAAGAAGTAAAATGGCTGAATAAAAATATCAGTATAAAAACATCGGTATAAAAAAACCGCATCACTATGAAAGTCATGCGGTTTTCTATTTTTAAACATTAATGATTTCGACGCTTTAAACATGCATTGCTAACTAAGCAAGCATGCCACCATCGACAACCACGGTTGCGCCCGTCGTATAGCTTGAGGCGTCAGACACAAGATACAATACCGTGCCCGCCATCTCATCAGGATTAGCCACGCGCCCTAACGGAATCGCATGTAGCGCCATCTTTAAGACTTTATCATTGGTCGTTAACGCCGAGGCAAACTTAGTATCGGTTAACCCTGGCAGCAGCGCATTAACGCGAATGTTTAATGGACCACATTCTTTGGCAAAGGCTTTGGTCATGCTAATCACCGCAGCTTTAGTGATTGAGTAAATACCTTGCTTGTCACCTGCGACCAACCCATTGACCGAAGCGGTGTTTAAAATCACCCCGCCGCCCTGCTCGCGCATCATCTTACCGGCAGCCGTCGACATAAAGAAATAACCGCGAATATTGACTTCAACGGTCTTATCAAAAGCCGCTAGATCCGTATCTAAGATATGCCCATAATAAGGGTTTGCCGCGGCGTTATTGACCAAGATATCAATTTGACCAAATTCGCTTTTGATATGCTCAAAAATTGCCTCAATCTGATCCATATCGCCCACATGACAAGCAAAGGCGCTGGCTTTGTGACCATCAGCGACAATGCTATCGGCGACCGCTTGGCACGCGTCAATTTTTCGGCTAGAGACAATCACATGCGCGCCTCTTGACGCTAGTAAACGGGCAATAGATTCGCCAATACCGCGGCTCGCACCCGTAACCAAAGCAATCTTACCTGTTAAATCAAATAAGTCTTTCATCATTATTCCTTATATTTTTAAATATTTTAATAAATACTTTTGATGTTAAGCCAACATGCCGCCATCAAGGGTAAAGGCATGACCATTCATAAAGCTACTTTCATCACTCGCCAGCCATGCAATGGCGCCAGATACTTCATCGACATCTCCCAAACGGCGCATTGGGCTGGCTTTGATGGTGGCTTGCTGGGCGCGCTCGTCCATTTTCGCCATGGTATTACGGACCATCGGCGTATCGATAAAGCTTGGGCAAACGGCGTTAAAACGAATATTGACGCGGGCGTATTCATGAGCAGCGGATTTGGTCAGTCCCATGACGCCATGTTTCGCAGCGCTATAAGCTGACAGTAGCGGCGCTGAACGTAAACCAGCAATCGAGGCCACATTAATCACATGACCACCGCCATTAGGTGCCATGCAAGCAACAGCAGCGCGCATACAATGCCAGACGCCTTTTAGGTTAACGGCAATATTACGGTCAAAGTCCTCGTCACTTAGCTCATGCATCGGCGCCGGTTTATGGTCAATACCGGCATTATTTATCACCACATCAAGGCCGCCAAGCGTTTCCATAGCAAAAGCAAAGAGCGCGCGCACTTCATCACCACTACTCACGTCAACCTTTTTAAAGACGATACTATTGCCCGCGGCTTGCCCTTGCTGAGCAACCGCCTCCCCAAGCGCTTCTGCCAAATCACCAATCACCACTTTCGTACCGCGACTGGCGAGCAGTAGCGCACTTGCCGCACCAATACCAGACGCACCGCCGGTGATTAAAATACGTTTACCAGTGACGTCTGATGCAATTCCATTTGTATTCAATGTCATAATTTATCCCTCTACCTTAAGTACCAGTTTACCGAAGTTTTCACCTTTAAAGAGCATCATCAGGGTATCTGGGAACGTCTCGATACCTTTGACGATATGGTCTTTTACTTTAATGTCGCCTGACCCAATCCAGCCAGCAATATCTTTCATCGCCGTCGGATACTCTTTAATATTATCAAAGACGACGATGCCTTCCATACGCGCACGATTGACCAATAATGACAGATAATTTGATGGCCCTTTGACTTCTGTGGTGGTGTTATATTGGCTAATCGCACCGCAAATGACGATACGCGCATGCAGATTAATTTGCGTGAGTACGTCATTTAAAATATCGCCGCCCACATTGTCAAAGAAGACATCGACGCCGTTTGGACAGGTTTCTTTTAACGCTTTTTTTACATTTTCATTCTTATAGTCGATTGCCGCATCAAAACCCAGCTCATCGACTAAAAATTTACATTTATCACTACCACCAGCGATACCCACAACGCGGCAGCCTTTGAGTTTGGCAA
Source organism: Psychrobacter sp. YGAH215 (assembly GCF_007280595.1). Classification (NCBI taxonomy): domain Bacteria; kingdom Pseudomonadati; phylum Pseudomonadota; class Gammaproteobacteria; order Moraxellales; family Moraxellaceae; genus Psychrobacter; species Psychrobacter sp. YGAH215. The sequence continues at coordinate 6,947 of NZ_VKLR01000010.1, forward strand.
TTTGCCCAACTAAGCTACCAACCGCGCCCGCAGCGCCAGAAATAACCACAGTCTCGCCAGCTTTTGGTGCGCCGGTTTTTAATAAGCCAAAATAGCCCGTCATACCCGGCATACCGAGCACGCCCAAGTAATAAGACAATGGCGCAAGGCTTGGATCGACTTTATGTAGCCCTGTACCATCGCTGACTGCATACGACTGCACGCCGTTATGACCTACGACATAATCGCCAACAGCAAACTTCTCATGCTTACTTTCAATGACTTTACCCACCGTTCCTGCACGCATTACCTCGCCAATCTGTACGGGCGGTATATAAGATTTTGCATCGTTTAGCCAACCACGCATTGCAGGATCCATCGAAATATATTCAATTTTTATCAGCAGCTCACCATCTGAGATAGTCGGCAGTTCTGTCTCGGTATATTCCCACGTATCAGCGTCTGGTGCGCCCACAGGTCTTGCTTTTAAGCGCCACTGCTTATTGATCTGTTTGTTATCAGCTGCCATTATTTATTCCTTTAACGTTGTATTTATTATTCATACCAAACACGATGCAAAATTGATTAAAACCATTCTACTTGCATATCGGTACAGACCGCATTGTCATTATTTAGCAGCTCAATATCGCGCTTGATTAACGGCAATTCCCAATCAATAAAGTATTTTGCTGCTTGGATTTTTCCATGATAGAAGTTTTGCTTATCGACGTCGGCCGTATCATTTAATAGTTGCTCAGCTTTGCTGGCTTGGCGAATCCAAATCCAACTGACCACGATGGAGGCAAAGATATTCATCAAGGCCTGCGCATTACCCGTCAGCGTCATGGCTTTTTCCGTTTGTAGAATTTTGCTTAAATGCACGAGCACTTCATGTAAATGACCCATATAAGGCATCAACTTACCTGCCAGTTTTGCGCTCTCTGGCGTACTAATGCTTTCTATGTCTTGGGTGATTTCACGCTTGATAATTTGAATACCAAGCCCTTTGTTTTGCCATAACTTACGGAATGACAAATCTAGTGCCTGTACGCCATTTGTGCCTTCATGAATGGGATTAAGACGGTTATCACGCCAAAACTGCTCGGCTTGATACTCACGCGTATAGCCTGCGCCGCCCAATACTTGAATGCCTAAATCATTGGCTTTGGGGCCGTATTCAGATGGCCATGCTTTTAGTACTGGCGTCAGCAGGTCTAGCAACTCTGTCAATTCATTTTTTAACGTGGCATCTTCACAGGTGTTGATACGGTCAATCAGATTTGAGCCATATAGACAGAGTGAAATACCGCCCTCGCTATAGGCTTTTTGCGCAAGCAACATACGTTTGACATCACCATGCTGAATGATTGCGGTTGCTGCATCTTCAGGTTTATTATTGGGCGCAATTCTGCCTTGCGTTCTGTTTTTGGCATAATCGAGCGAATATTGATAACCGCGATAGCCAATCATCGCTGCACCAAAACCAACTGCAATGCGCGCTTCGTTCATCATTTTAAACATATAGCGCAGCCCAAAATGCTCTTCACCGATCAAATAGCCGTGACACTCGCCTGCATCACCAAAACTCAGTGCCGTAGAAGTCGCACCGCGATAGCCAAGCTTATGAATAAGACCCGTTAAATGGACGTCATTACGCTCGCCGACTGATAAGTCATCGTTTAAACGATACTTGGGTACGGCAAACAAAGAAATCCCTTTGACGCCAGCAGGACCGCCCGGTACTTTGGCTAAAACCAAATGCACGATGTTATCAGACAACTCATGATCGCCCGCTGAGATATAAATCTTGCTGCCTTTGATACGGTATGATCCGTCTTCTTGTTTAACGGCGGTGGTTTTGATATCGGCAAGTGACGAGCCTGCATGTGGCTCAGTCAATGCCATGGTGCCTGTGAATTCACCCGTTAGCATACGCGGCATAAAGGCATTTTTAATCTCATCACTGGCGAAATGAGAAATGACATTAATCGCCGCCGTGGTCAAAAATGGGTAAGCGGTGGTCGATGGGTTGGCCGCCATAAAATAGCCTGCTACCGCCGTCATCACGGTTTCGGGTAATTGCATGCCACCATCGTCAAAGCTATAACGACCCGCGATAAAACCCGACTCGCGAAAGGCGTCAAAAGCGACTTTGACATCGTCTATCATGCTGACTTTTTTGCCATCAAACTGCGGCTCGTTTTTATCGGCGACATGGTTATGCGGCAAAAATAGCTGAGTGGCGATTTTATTGGCGGTGTCGAGTACCGCATCAAAAGTTTCGCGGCTGTGTTCTGCAAACTTTGGATGCTCGGTTAAATGCTCAACCCCCAATACATCGTAGAGTTGGAACGGTAATTCAAAGTCATTGATAAGCGTATCGGCTGCCATAGTCATTTCCCTATTATGATAATGATAAATAAGCGGTGATGAATAATTGATGCATTGATATTAATCTAATTTAACGCTTTACCGTATTGTCATTTATGACATAATTATGGTCAAATAAGACAAAACTGATAGACAAATTTGGGAAAAACTGCTAATAAACTGACATTTTAAATACGTCTTTTCATAGGAAAATAAGCACTTATGCCCTACTTCAAACCCTTTAAAGTCATCATCGTTGGCTTCGATGGCGTGCTTGGCAGCGCTTTGACAGGCGCATTAGATTTATTTTCGTTTACCGGAGTGAGTTGGCAGCGGTTTTTGGATGAAGAAGTAGAACCAAGATTTAATGTGCAAATTGCCAGTCTTGGCGGCGTTGATATCAGATGTAGCAACCGCTTAATCATGCAAGCGCATAGCGATATTCAGGAAGTCACAGAGTGCGACTTACTATTAATTCCAACCATTGGCGATTCCATCGATAAAGTCTTGAGCCAAAATAACGCTCTAATTCCGCATATCAAGCGACTGGCAAATACCAAAGCCGATATCGCTAGTAACTGTAGCGGCGCGTTCTTTTTAGCAAAAGCAGGCTTGCTCGATGGCAAAGTAGCTACCACCCATTGGGGTTATGCCAGTAAGTTTAAGGCAGATTTTCCACTGGTTGATTTGCAAGAAAACCAATTTGTCACGCAATCAAAAAGCCAGTCAAAAGAACAATCGGGCAATATATTTTGTGCGGCAGGCGGTAGCGCCTTTTATGACTTGGGATTATTGTTAATCGAGCGTTATTGCGGGCGTGAAATTTCTACCCAAGTGGCAAAAACTCAGATTATTGATAGTAAACGCGGTAATCAAAACAGCTATACCAATGTGACATTGCATAAACCGCATGCGGACCAATTGGTTCAGCAAGTACAAGAGTTTATTGAGGAAAACTTCAAACAACCCATTCAAGTTAGCGGTTTGGCAGCGATGGTCAATATCACCCCGCGCACACTGAATAGACGCTTTCAATCCTGCGTGGCGATGCGCCCGATTGAGTATATTCAAGCAGTGCGCATTGAGCAGGCAAAGCGTTTATTAGAATTGGGCGATGTGACGATTAAGTCACTCGCGGAGCAAGTCGGCTATGATGATATCTCATCATTTACGCGGCTGTTTAAACGCGCGACTGAGCTGACCCCAAAAGAATATCAGGATAAATTTTCACGACTGGCGATTTAAAACCTTTCATACTTAGCTGACACTTTATTCCTATTTATAAGGTTTTTCTGACTGCTAAACGTTTTGCCACAACCCTTCGACATGAATCGCATCAGCTTTAATCGTTGGATAGTCGCTAAACATCAATTGATAGCCGCCCGCAGTATTTGTGCTTATCTGACACGTGGCTCCCAGTGGAAAGCTGTGTTTTTGGGCAATATGACCAAAGCGCATGCCGCTATAAATCGGCAATCCTGTCAGCTGATGCAATTGACGAATCACGGTGGCGACATCATAACGCTTATCATAACTGTCCTCACCGCTACCCGATAACGCACCAAATACAATCGCTTGCTGACCTTTAAACACCCTTGCCAAATACAAATCATATAGCATGCGCTCGATGCGGTAAGCTTGCTCGCCGACGTCTTCTAAAAATACGATACCATCTTTGATCCGTGGCAAATACTCACTACCTGCCAACGCCGATACTACGCTGAGATTGCCGCCCCAAATGGTGCCGGTTAGCGTTTTAGGTTCAGTGTTTGTCAAAATACTGGGTAAATTTACACTGGTTAAAGACGCATCTGCTATATTAATCGTCAAATTAGAATTGGTTAATGCTTCTACGAATTGGCGACAGCTGACTTGATCCGGTTTGGTTTTGCCAAACTCGCTATAAAGCATTGGCGCCGCAAGCGAGCTCATGCTACCTTTTGCCAGTAGCGCACACTGGATCGCCGTCACATCGCTAAAGCCCGCCAGTATCGTACCGCGCTCCTTCATAATACGCCCAAGCGTTGACCAATCCACCATTGGTAATACTCGCACTGCACCGTAGCCACCACGTACCCCAAGTAGCAGTTTAGGTGCTTTTATCGCACCCGTAGCGATGTTTTGCAAATCACTGGCACGCTGCGAATCCGTACCCGCAAAGCGCAAATACTGCCGTTTGGTAATTGCCGGATTATCCACTTTAAAACCCGCGCAGGCTAAACGCTCTAACGCCAACTCATTACGTTCGTCACTACCACCGACATTAGAGCTAGCAAAAAGCCGCGTTTCAATCGTTGGGACGATACATCTTGCTGGCGCTGGTTGTGCCTCACCTTTAAAAGACAAATGCTCATCTGAAAACGCTGTTGGTAAATCATCCTTGGTAAGCTGCGTACCGCTATCTTGCTCAATAGCATTTGTAGCCAACGCCCGAGTGATATTTTGCGTCGCTAGAAGCCCTGCTCCGGCACCAATACCAACGTGACATAAAAACTGGCGACGATTGAGCTCGGATGAAATCTTAGTCATGATGCTACCTTTTTTACCGTTAAATCGCTGCTTATCCTAGCAACCATTACTGAAACAAAGCGCGTATTATAACGCAGGTTGGGATACTATTTAGTACTCGAGCAGTATAGAACGCTTAAGTCAGGAGCATTTGGCATTTTAATAGACAACAAAACGATACAGAGTTACTTACCGTGTTATTTGGCTACAGACCCGACTCTTGCTATAGTAAAAACGCGTTGAACAATAAACAATAATGATAGATAAAAGGATTACAAAGATGGCTGACCAAGAAAGCGCAAAAGAAAAAGACAATAAAAGTCTGATGGATAGTATTAAAATCATCTTGGGTAAAGAAGATAAGCTCAATGACCAACTCGAAAAAGAAAAAGGTCTTGAGAGTTATGCTAAGGACTTGCTCCTGCTGATGAGCTTAGTCAAGGACTACTATAAAGGCAACTATCGCAATATCCCTTATAAAACCATTTCAGCAGCCGTGGTTGGACTGCTTTACGTGATCAACCCTATCGATATCATTCCTGACTTTATCCCCTTTATCGGTCATATCGATGACGTCTTGGTACTCAGATTTTGTCTAAAACTTGTAGAAAAGGATTTGGCAAAATACAAAAGCTGGAAAAATGAGCAAACAGCGTCGAAAGACGCAACTTCAAAGCATAGCGATAAAAAGTTAGAGGATAAAAGTAAACGCTTAAAGAAAACAGATAAATAATCTGGTAAGCAATCCCATAAAAAACACGGTCAATGACGCATGCACTGACCGAGTTTTTTATAGACCTAAAATAGAAAATTTTAAATGTATTTAAGCACTCAGCTTTTTAATTTTTTATTAATCAGGCACATCATAGCTTGGCTTTTCCGGGTTTAGACCAAACGAGTAGACAAAGGTGCCTATAAGGCTATTAATGATAATAAATGGCAAATCAATGGCCACATGGCCGAGTAAATAGCGGCCGATGAGCCACGACACAATCAGCATAATTATGAAAAATGCACCGAGATATCCTAAGATAGTTGGATGTTTGAGATGATAAGGCTGCTCAGGTTTTGGCTGTTTATCGAGAATATAGGTTCTTACTGCCCAACCGGCCGCGTAACAAAATCCACCCAACACCACATAACTAAAAAAATTCATATTGCCCGACTCTGATTAGAGGGTTGTTTATCATAAATACTGCTTTATAAAGGCCAATTACATACCGTCATTGACGTTATCAATAACGATATTGGCGTGAGGATTGGCTAAAATATCGGTATTAACGTCATCACATTCGACGCGATAAATGGTATTGGCACCGCGATAAATGTAAGACAAGTACTCACTATCTAGTAGCGGATCGATATTGGCATAAACAGGCTTCACATGCGCCAACACCAGCACTCTGTCTGGACGACCAATCACCGCATCGACATTATCAGGGTCGATAGAAAAATACGTCGGGATATCACTTTTTGCAAGCACTTCTAACGGTTCAGCGTCATCCCAAACGCGCTTAGCGCTAGCAGGCTCTTTCATTTGCATGACCCAACCGCCGCCCTGTTGGCTAACTTTTATTTGCGCCGGCTCATCATGACTGACCGTATAGCAGCCTGCAAATATGGATAAATCCGCTGGCACCTCAGCTTTTTTGGCATCAGCTGGCGTATTACTGTCATTACAGGCACTCAAAAACAGCGCGCTACTTGCGACCAGAGCAACCATTAAAGACGTTAATTTTTTATTCAAAACACTCGAGCTTACGGACATCATCGATTTATCCTGCATTGGTACATAAAAGCTTATATTGTGCATATTGCGCTAAGGTATGTCCGCACAATCACTGCTATTTTAACAGAAAACGGCAACGTTACCGCTATGATATGTGCTTTTGCCCTTTTATGCTTTTTATTCCTAGCAGTATCTGATAGATAAGCGAGATTAGATAAGCAAGATTTGCTATACTCAACCCTAAAATAGACGGTGCTAGCTTGCGTAAAGATAACGCTAGAAACCCCCTTTGCTCGATGTTTATTACTTATTAGGCTCATACTTTTTTATGTCAGAAAATTCTATTTCAGCGCGTTCATTTAATACGAGCAATCCGCTTGCTGCCAAAGCAAATACGACGGTTGCCTATACCGACGGCGCTTGTAAAGGCAATCCAGGTGCTGGCGGCTGGGGCGCGCACTTAATATTTAGCGATGGGCAGACGCAGGATTTGTATGGCGGTGAACAAGTAACCACCAATAATCGTATGGAGCTGATGGGTGCGATACAAGCATTGACCCATAGCCCGCGTGAGCAAATCCTTGAGATTTGGACAGACTCAAGCTATGTGAAAAAGGGTATCACCGAATGGATTGAAGGCTGGAAAAAACGCGGCTGGAAAACGGCCAGCAAAAAACCGGTCGCCAATCAAGACCTTTGGCAGCAATTAGATGCGCTATGCCAGCAGCGCGATGTCGCTTGGCACTGGGTGAAAGGTCACGCCGGACACGCGGGTAATGAAAAAGCTGACGAGCTAGCAAACTTGGGCGTGACGTCTAGCAGTGAAGATTTGAAAACCGCTAGCTTGCAAGATTCTGCTAAAAAAAAAGACCGACTGATGACTGATAACAAGCAGAGTCCGAGCAATGATTGGTTAAAGTTTGACCCATTAGGCTTTGATATGATGGATGATGAGCTTGATGAGTCGCTATTAGATGGTCAAAATCTTACTGGCGATATGGTAAATACAATAACAAATACAATGGCAAACACAGATATGTTAGTGGAAGAGAATCACAATCCGTACAATGCTAGCGAACCCATGAGACACACCGATATGCCAGATATAAATACCAATATGGATACTGAAGTAGAAACTAAAACGGAAGCTCGCATAGACACGGACACACCGACATTCGATGGTGACACTAGCCGAGCCAATCCGTATTTTATACCCCTGCTACCCAAACCTATCCACCGCCATGAATCTGACCGCCAGCTCATTATGGATACGGAGACCACCGGTCTTGACCCTATGAAGGGCGACCGCATTATTGAGGTCGGTATCGTAGAGTTAGTCGGGCGTAAATTTACTGGGGAGAAACTGCACGTCTACATCAATCCGCAGCGCGGAATGGATGAGGAGGTGATTCGTATTCACGGAATCTCTGAAGCGTTTTTAACCGATAAACCGACCTTTGATCAAGTGGCTCAAGCGCTTTATGACTTTATGGACGGTGCCGAAATCATCGCTCATAACGCTACCTTTGATATGAACTTCTTAAATATGGAGTTTGCCAAAGTTGGCATGCACGACTTTGCCGAGCGCGTACGAGTGACCGACTCTTTGATGATGGCAAAACAGCAATATCCGGGGCAAAAAAATACCCTAGATGCTCTGGTTCGTCGCTTAGATGTCGGTAAACAAGACCGTACTTTCCACGGCGCATTACTTGACTCGGAGATTTTGGCGGAAGTTTATCTGGCGATGACCGGTGGGCAAGTCACGCTGGCGATTGAGGAAGATACCCAAGCCGATGGCGGGCATACTGCCCATGCAAACTTTGCCGATTTGGCGGCTTTATTGCTCGAGTCAAGCAGTAATGAGAGCGCCAATCAAGGCTGGTATGCGTCGCTTGCGGACGATTATCCTGCGCTTAAAGATAAAATGTAACCCGTGAAGCATAAGTCATTAAAACGGTTTTTTATATGAACATAACGCCTTATACTGACCGTTAAGTAAGTAAATCTTGATTGTTATGCCGATAAGCGTTAAAACCTTATTTATAGACATTTTCAAATGCTCATCTAAACCTTTGCTATTTTCATCAGTACGTCATGGAAAAAAACAACTATGAATCCTTCTACACAAATGAAATTAACCGCCCCGACCTTGAGTGTGACTGATTTTAACCTACCATCGCTGCATTTATTGCACGATGAGATTAAGGTTATTTTAAAAGATACTGAAATTCATTTGGGCGAATTTAATGATGATGATAGCCAAGCGCCTTTATTGTTAGACTCTATTATTGTCCTAAAACAGCTGTCTTGTATTTTTCAGCTGATATCTTTGGTCGGGGCAGAAGTGCTCAATAACGCCATCGTCAATGGCTTGCAAAAACTTTATGACAGCCGTGATAATAATGATAATGCTTTGATTATGGATTTATCAGAAGCCATTATGACGCTTGATCGTTATATTGAGTTTATTTTGCTGACCGAATCGGTAGAGCCGACTTTACTCCTGCCTATCATCAATAGACTCAACGCTCATGGGCAAGCAGCACCGATCGATGCCGATTATTTTGCCGCGTTTGGTCATAGCAGCGTCATTATCGCTAATCCTGAAAACAACTTTCAACCGCTTAACGAGCTCAATCTTGATAGCGAATTATTAACTTATGCTTATCGTAGTGGACTTGGCGTTGCCTTATTAAATCAAGACGGTAAGGTAAGTGAGGATGAGCAGCAAAAGCTCGATGCGATGTCGGCAGCGTGCGCCTTGATAGCAGCAAATACCAACAGCCTGTTTTGGCAAGCAGCCACCGCTGCCGTTACGGATATTGCCAGCATTTTGCCGCTAAGCTTAAGCCAAAAACACACGCTTATTTATTTAGAGCAGCAGTTTCAAAGCTATCTGCCAGTAATGGACACGCGCTTTGCGCACTTGGTCAGCTTTGCCTGCCAGCGCGATACCAAAGAGGCACAAACGCTGCGTGAACTATATGCCGCCAATCAATTGGAAGACTCACAGCGCAAACAAATGGCGCAGTTCCTATTTGGACCCAATCGTGCTTTAACCGATACCTTAAACACCATTATTCAAGCGCAAATCAACACCATCAAAGAAAATGTCGATATCTACGCACGCGGTGATTCTATCAACCCTGTCGATATGCAAACCTCGCAAATCACCGAGCAACTGACTGAGCTGCGTTCAGCTTTTCAGTTATTGGGTCTGGCAAATGCTGCAAACAGTCTCAATGCTGCCGCAGAAGCGGTGAAAAAATGGCGCGCGCCTACGCCAGAAGATTTTGACCATTTATTACTCGCTTTGATGCACGCAGAAAACGCCACTATCGCCATGGCAGAGATGCATACCCCTGGGGCAATCTATTTACCTTTGAATAATCCGCATATATCATTGCATCAGCTGAATACTGCCTATGATACCCTGATACAAGAAAGTCGTACGGCGATTGCCAGCGCCGAACAAGCCATCACCGATTATTTGGCTGAGCCTGAGCGCGATGTATTAAATATTCAAAATATTCCTGAAATGCTGCGCCAAGTGTCAGGTGCAGTGCGCTTTTTACAGCTGCCAACGCCCGCCAGTATGCTTAGCCAATTGGCAAGTTATTTGCAGCAGCGTATCGGCAACGGCGCCCGCTTAGATGATGGTACTTTGGCTTATATTGCTGATGTCATTATGGCCGTTGACCATCATTTAGATGGCTTTGAAAACAATCGCCCAGTCAGTAAGCAAGCGTTAGATGTTGGGCAACAAAGCTTAAGCCAACTGCTTGCGGCATAATTTTAGCGTACTAAATAAGTAGATTAGATAGCTTACTTATTTAGTTATCATCTAACTGCTTATTTTAAACAGACTCCTACCCAAACGGATAAGAGTCTGTCTTTGATTGTTTGGAAACTGAACCTATGAGCCACGCCTTTATACTTCGTGACGAGACGATTTTATGTCGTCAAACGCCTCATGGCTGGTGGCCTATGCAGGTTGAGTTACCACAGTCTGATATCGATAACCCAGCGTTAAACACTCATGACACTCATAGCACGCAGCGAGCCTATCAAGTTGGCCGAGTGACACTATTTGAAAGCTTAGCGCCGACTCATTGGCTACCTAATGATGATAGCCGTCAAAACAAAAACAGCTTGACTGCTTTTGAAAGCGAAACTGCTAATACATTTACTACTAATGCTTTTACGTCAAAAGCTACCTTAGCAATGACTTATGATTATGCGATAGCAAATCATGTTACGTTGCCTAAAATTTTAGAAAATGCTGAGTTAGAAAGTCGCGGTTTAACAAGCAATAATAAAGAAAAAAATACTTTAGGTAATGACGAGTGTGCTTTTATTGCGTATCGCCTGCTTATTACACAGCTGCCATTTGCCTTATCTGACCAACTTAGCCAAGCCATACAGCTGCTTCGCTGGCAAGCAGACACACGGTTTTGTAGTCGCTGCGCAGCTCCTGTTGTCCATGCCAACCACGGTGAGCGCGCGATGGTCTGTCCTGTTTGCCGCTTACGTCAGTATCCACGTGTGCAGCCGTGTATCATCACCGCTATTACCCGACCCAATCCACAAACGGGTGCCATGCAAATTTTATTAGCGCACCATCATCGTTATGGGCAACAAAAAACTCCTCAACAAGCGCTACAATATGGTTTGATTGCCGGTTTTGTAGAGGTCGGTGAAAGTTTAGAGCATGCGGTGGTACGCGAAGTGGCAGAAGAGGTAAATATTAGTCTCAAAGACATTCGCTATGTCAGCAGTCAACCTTGGCCATTTCCGTCCAATTTGATGCTCGGCTTTCGGGCGGCGTATGCGGGTGGAGATATCGTCATACAAGAAGACGAGCTGTCACATGCCGATTTTTTTGACCTGACAAATTTACCAAAAATACCGTTTAAAGGTAGTATTGCCTATGCGCTGATTGCACAAATTGCTCATGAACAAGGCATCTCGCTCTAATCGATATTTAATTTGTAAGACCAAGATGTCTTTTATTAAATATCAATGCCCTTAATAAATAACGCCATTACCCTATTTTTTCATATTAGCACTTAGTACTAATATAAAGGTTTTACATTAAATGCAAAGCACTACCAGTAACAACAGCAATCTTATCCGTCTCGCCAATTTGCCTATCTTGTTCGATAGCTTGGACCTAGAGCGCTTGCCTACCGCAACCCAAGCAAAGATTGCGCGTATTGATGCCTGCCTACCGCAAACCCAATGCGGGCTTTGTGACCATGCCGATGGCTGCTTGCCGTACGCGGTGGCGATTGTTATTGATAATGAGCCTTATAATAAATGTGTGCCCGGCGGTCAGCCGGTGACCGATGCGATTGCGCAAATCATCAATCAAGATAGTAGCGATACACAACCACTTAACGCTGAGCCGTCAAAATGGCCGATAGATGTAAGCTCGCAGCGTCCAGTAGAAGTGCGCGCGGTGATTCGAGAAGATGATTGTATTGGCTGTACCAAATGTATCCCCGCCTGCCCTGTTGACGCCATCGTCGGGACTGGCAAGCATATGCATACTATTTTTACGGACTTATGCACGGGCTGTGAGCTATGTATCGCGCCCTGCCCAGTTGATTGCATAGACTTAGTCACCGTTGAGCGTACCCAATCGACAGCTGAACGCACGCTTGAACAAGAGGATTTGCGCCAACGTTATCATACGCATTTAAGACGCGTTAGTAAGCAGCTAGCGGATAGCAGCAATAGCAAGCCGGTGGTCAGCATGGTAGAAGCCAAGCTAAATAATGCCGCCAGTCAATCGTTAAATATCAGCGAAGAACAAGCAAAAAATACCATTGCCGCAGCTAAACTACGCAGTAAAATCAAGAAGTTAGAAAAGCAGCTGAGCGTACGGCCTAATGAGAGCAAACAGACGGAGCTTGAAGCATTACAAACTGAGCTTGCCCAACTTTAATAACCCATCTCTAATTTTGAATAACCAATGAATAAAATAATGAATAAAACAGTGCTAACAATGCCATGAGTAAAACCGTTAAACATAAAACTGCCGATACGCCGCCATCGAGGCGCATGCCCAATCGTGATGTGCGGCCGTTTTTTGAGAAACTGGCAGCGACGATTGATGAGCCAGTGACTGAGCTCAATTATAACAGCAACTTTGAGCTGCTTATCGCCGTCATATTATCGGCGCAGGCGACCGATGTCAGCGTCAATATCGCCACCAACCAGCTTTATCCGGTTGCCAATACGCCTGAGTCTATTTTGGCATTAGGCGAAGAAGGACTGAAAGCGTATATTAAGAATATCGGTTTATATAACGCCAAAGCCAAAAACGTTATTAAAACTTGCCGTGACTTGATTGAGAAGTTTGATAGCACCGTTCCTGATAACCGTAAAGATTTAGAATCTCTAGCAGGTGTCGGGCGTAAGACGGCAAACGTGGTGTTAAATACCGCCTTTGGACAGCCGACGATGGCGGTCGATACCCATATCTTTCGCGTCGGCAATCGTACAGGACTTGCCACGGGTAAAAACGTCTTAATCGTTGAAAAGAAACTGGTCGAACGTATCCCAGACGACTTTATCGTAGATGCGCATCATTATTTGATTTTGCATGGGCGCTATACTTGTCAAGCTCGCACGCCAAAATGCGGTGCTTGCCCGGTTTATGATGAGTGTATGTTTAAAGACAAAGCCAAATTTGTAGAGCTTTAAAGGCTTTGAGCACCTTAAAGATTTTCAAACATCTCCTTTCTAAATACTTCGCCTTAATACTTTAATTTAAGGAAGCAGAATGCAGACCTTGACCGCACTCGTATTTGACGACTTCGAAACTTTAGACTTATTTGGGCCTATTGAGCTATTTGGTAGCTTACCTAACGAGTTTCGCATTCAGTTTGCGTCAATGAAAGGTGGTATCATTCATAACCATCATGGTGTTGCCTTGCAAACTGTCGCAGTAGCAGAGTTAGCTCATCAAACGAATATACTATTGGTCGTCGGCGGTAAAGGTACACGTCCACTGATTAATGATAGTCATTTTTTGCAGACCTTGACCATGCTCGCTGACAATGCCGACTGGGTACTTAGCGTCTGTACAGGTAGCGCTCTATTGGCGAAGGCAGGTGTTTTGGACCATAAACGAGCGACGTCGAACAAGCGTGCTTGGCAATAGGTGACCGAACAATCAGATCAGGTGGATTGGATAAAGCAGGCGCGCTGGGTCGTAGATGGCAAGTTTTACACTTCTTCAGGCGTCACAGCTGGCATGGATATGGCGCTCGGCTTTATTGCTGACAGACAAGGTCGCGATAACGCAAAAGAAGTTGCTGTCTATACAGAATACTGTTGGCAAGAAGATAGCCGCCTCGATGATTTCTACAATAGTTAGGCGTCATGGCTGACACTAGAGTTTTAGCTCGATTCACGTTAAAATACCATAATTTTTTGATTCACTTTTACCTTCTATTTTCCGTTAACATTTAATAATGACTGAGTTTATATATTACAGTCCCTGCAATTAAGCGATCCCATTATGCGCGAATACAACTTATTTACCTCAGAATCTGTGAGCGAAGGTCACCCTGATAAAATGGCTGACCAAATATCAGATGCTATTCTTGATGCCATTTTACGTGAAGACCTTCATGCCCGCGTTGCCTGCGAAACCTTGGTTAAAACAGGTGCGGTGATCTTGGCAGGCGAAGTGACCACGACTGCCAATATCGACGTTGAGCGTATCGTCCGTGATACGGTAAATGGCATTGGCTATCATCACTCAGACTTGGGTTTTGATGGTGAGACGTGTGCCGTTATTAATATGCTCGGTAAGCAGTCGCCAGAAATCGCTCAAGGGGTCGATCGTAGCAGCCCTGAAGAACAAGGTGCAGGCGACCAAGGCTTGATGTTTGGTTATGCCAGCAATGAGACTGAAGTATTGATGCCCGCGCCTATCGAATATGCGCATCGCTTGATGGAGCGTCAATCTGAGCTGCGCCGCGCTGGTGAATTGCCTTGGCTACGTCCCGATGCCAAAGCACAAGTGACCCTCAAATACGACGGTAATAAACCGATTGCCATTGATGCCGTGGTGTTATCAACGCAGCATGATCCAAGCATCTCGCAAACCGATTTGCAAGAAGCAGTCATGGAATCGATTATCAAACAAGTATTGCCGGCGGACTTATTGCACGCTGGTACGCGCTATCATATCAACCCAACTGGCAAATTTGTCATTGGCGGCCCTGTTGGCGATGCTGGTGTGACTGGCCGTAAAATTATCGTCGATACTTACGGCGGTATGGCGCGTCATGGTGGCGGTGCCTTTAGTGGTAAAGATCCTTCAAAAGTCGATCGCAGCGCTGCCTATGCAGTACGTTATGTGGCCAAAAACATCGTCGCTGCCGGCATTGCCGATCGCTGTGAAGTACAAGTCAGCTACGCGATTGGCGTTGCTGAACCGACTTCGATTTCAATTAATACTTTTGGTACTAATAAAATCAGTAACGATGAAATCATCAGCTTGATTCGTAAACATTTTGACCTACGTCCTTATGGTATTACGCGTATGCTCAATTTATTGCAGCCGATGTATCAGCAAACCGCAACTTTTGGACATTTTGGTCGCCAAGGCTCTGAAACTGCTTTTACGTGGGAAAAAACGGACAAAGCGGAAATCTTAAAAGCCGATGCAGGTTTATAAGACTGTTCACTTGTTTCCATTTTTTAGATGTATTCGGTCTTCATACTTATCAAGTTTAAAGACCGTCATGATATATTCAAATTTACTTACCATTCTTAGGAGTCGCTTATGTCTCAAGACAATATGCCAGACAATGCTCAAAATGACGCGCTAAACGACGCTTTAAATAATAGCCAAAATGACGAAATTGATACCACTCTTGAAATCACTCCTGAAATGCAAGCGTTCTATCAACGTGCTGACGAAATCATTGGCGTCGCCAATAGTCAACTGGGCCCTAACGCTCACTCAGGCCAAGTTGGCGCGTCATTGCTGTATGCAGCAGCGCGTTATAGTGCGTCAGTTGCCTCGATTGGCTTTGTAAAAGGCGATGATTTTGCTAAAGAAAAAGACGATATCGTTGAGTTTTATACCAAACAATATCGCCAAATGTTAAGCGACAACTTGACTGATTACGCACAAAACTTTGATAAATATGTGCAGCTTAATAAAGAGGATAAACCTGCGCAGTAAGTTTATAAAAGCTCTAAGTTTATAAAAGCTCAGTCAAGAAACGTATAAGAATTAATATCAAAAGCCCAAGCCTTCGTAGCTTGGGTTTTTTGTTACTCTAATAATATGCTTATTAAATATCAGCGACGAATTAAAAAACGAATAGCACATTTGCTTTTTGTTTGAAACTGGCGTTTAATGCAAAAATAAATGATAAAAACGATATAAGGATATTTATTATGCGCGCGCTCTCTACTTTCAAACTTACAGTCACCATAAGCTTTATGCTAGCTTTAGCAGGTTGTAACAATATTAGTTCTAACTCAAACCCGATGCCTGATAGCACGCCCATTCAGCCGCCCGCCTCTAACACCAGTCAACCCCCAAAAGGCCTTGTAGCACAGTGTCCAACCTTTGACCCTGCAAAAACCATGTGTACAGCGCAATACGATCCGGTCTGCGTAAAAACGCAAGTCGGCTCAGTGATAAGCTATCGTACGGCGGGCAATGCTTGCTCAGCTTGTAGCACTCCTGAAGCCGTCAGCTATGTCAAAGGTGAATGTTTATAGTGACAGTG
The DNA here is from genome assembly GCF_007280595.1 of Psychrobacter sp. YGAH215. Lineage (NCBI taxonomy): Bacteria > Pseudomonadati > Pseudomonadota > Gammaproteobacteria > Moraxellales > Moraxellaceae > Psychrobacter > Psychrobacter sp. YGAH215. The sequence goes on from NZ_VKLR01000010.1 coordinate 23,303, forward strand.
TGGCTGTAAAATTGTCGTTGTGAAAATTACCAGTTTAAAACCTATAAATTATTAAATGTCCATAAAAAATCCTAAGACAACGATGCATCTTAGGATTTTAAATGACAATTATTATATTGTGTTTTTAAGTAAAACCAACGGCAGCTAACTACATTATTGGTTTAATAAAAATGATTTTAAAGCCGATATTTTTAGAACCGCTAATAGTAGGTTCTCTTTAAATCAATCAGTGCGACTGGGATGAATTTTGCGTAGCCTCTGTGATAGCGGCAAGCAAGGAAAATTATACCAGTTGCACGTGCTAACTCACGTATCTATTGATTTCAAACCGACTATACGCAGCTTAATTAATCACCTTTAACAATTTTAGGCGGACCTTTTAATAAGTCCTCATCGACAAACTCACTGGCCGAATTATGGTCAGCTGACTCATCGGTAATATAACGCTGCTGATTGCGATATAAGATAAGTCGGTCGCGGCTCATACCGCGCAGTAACGCATACATCATCACAAAGATGACCAACGCAAAAGGTAGACCTGCCACAATAGCCGCCGCTTGAAGGGCATCTAAACCGCCCGCTGCCAATAATATGGCAGCAATCAAACCTTGCATCAGCGCCCAAAACAAACGCTGGATTTTGGGTGGATTGGTATCACCGCCCGCCGTCAGCATATCGATGACAAAACTGGCTGAGTCTGATGAGGTCACAAACCAAAGGACAATCATCACCACAATTAATAAGGTAATCGGTTTGGTCAATGGATAATATTCAACCAGCTTAAAGATGGCACTACCGTAATCGGCTTGCACTGCCGCGACCAATCCTGGGCTAACTACCTCAGGATTCATGCCGGCGAGCAGCTCCATCTGTATCGCCACACCGCCAAAAGTCGTAAACCAAAAAAACAAAATCGTCATCGGAATCAGCAGCACGCCAAATACAAACTCACGAATGGTACGTCCACGGCTGATACGCGCAATAAAAACACCGACAAATGGCGACCAGCTGACCCACCATGCCCAATAAAATATTGTCCACGCGCTTTGCCAATCGGTATTACTATAGGCTTCGCTCCACGTCGACAACGTGACAATGTTTGCCAAGTAGTTGCCTACGTTTTCTATAAAACTGTCAAAGATAAATAGCGTCGGGCCTAAAATTACCATAAACGCCAATAAAATACCGGTCAGCCCCATATTAATATCACTAAGACGTTTTATGCCTTTATCAAGACCGAGCATCAGTGAACCACAAGCTAATGAGGTCACAAAAGCAATGATAATAAACTGTATCGTTAAAGTAGAGGGAATACCAAATAATCCCTCAAGGCCCGCGTTAATTTGCATAACGCCAAGACCTAAAGAGGTCACCACCCCAAACATCGTCCCAAACACGGCTAAGACATCGACCGTATGCCCCCATTTACCATAAATCCTTTGTCCAAGAATAGGATAAAGGGTTGAGCGTATCGATAATGGCAGGCCACGGCGAAAATGGAAATACGCGAGCGACAGCGCAACGATAGTATAAATCGCCCATGCATGCAGCCCCCAATGCAAAAACGACAGATTCATCGCTTGTTTTGCCGACTCAAGGGTTTCTGCTTCCCCAAGCGGCGGTGCCATAAAATGATATAAAGGCTCAGCCGTCCCCCAATACACCAGTCCAATCCCGATGCCCGCCGAAAACAACATTGCAATCCATGAAAATAAGCTATATTGCGGTCGCTCCGTCTGTTTGCCTAGACGTATATCACCGTAGCGACTGGCAGTCAGATAAATACAGAATACCAATGCCATATTGAATAAGATGATAAACAACCAGCGGAATTTTTCGGCGATAAAGGCCTGTAAGAAGCTAAAAAGTGTTGCTGCCGTTTCAGAAAATAACGAACCAAAGATAATAAAACCGACGATTAAGACACTTGAGGTAATAAACACCGGTTTATTTACCTTTGGAAAGGGTCCAAGTTTACTTACTTTATAAGGGCGACTAGACTCTTTTATTAGTAATATGACTCGCAGTCTAATTAGTTATTTAAATGGCTATCGAGGTAGTAATTGCAGCAGCCTACCTTTATCGCCATCTTCTAATAACCACACTTGCCCATCGACAGTTAACACACTACGAATTCGTTCACCCATATCATAGCGGTAGCGTTCGGCAGCGCCGTTATTGTCAGCAAACTTAACCACGATAAGCGCTTTTGATGACAAGCCGCTGATAAGGGCATTACCTTGCCACGCTGGAAAATCATTATATTTACCAGTCTGATAAATGCTCATCGACGACGGTGATATTACAGGCGTCCACGATATTTTTGGCGCGACGAAATCAGGGCGCGTATCATGATCAGGGATATCCGTCCCGGAATAATTGCGTCCGTTCGAGACCACGGGCCAGCCGTAATTATTGCCTTTTTCTATCAGATTAAATTCGTCACCACCGCGCGGCCCCATTTCATGCGCCCACAGCCTACCTTTATCATCGAACGCCATACCAAGTATGTTACGATGACCAATCGTCCAAAATTGGGTAGCAATATCGCTGCCATTTTGTGCAAATGGATTATCGGCTGGCACTGAACCATCAGGATGTAATCTGATAATTTTACCCAAATTCACACTCATATCTTGTGCTGGTGTTTTTTCTTGGCGCTCGCCTGAACTGATATATAAATATTTTCCGTCAGGTGAAAAAAGCAAGCGATGGCTATAATGTCCTTGTCCTTTTAGTTTCGGGGTTTGCTCCCAGATGGGCGTTATGGCTTGCAAGCGTGGCGCGTCAGTATCTAAGCCCGTTAATGTGGCTTTGATAACTTTTGCCCCAAATTTATTACTGTCGCTTCCTGTGCCCGCCTCGACATAGCTGATATAGATATTATTAGAAGTAGCAAAATCCGGCGCAAGAATGATATCGCCAAGGCCGCCCTGCCCGCCATACGCTACTTTTGGCACACCATTAACGCTTGTCTTGACACCTGTTGCCGTATCAACAATGAATAACTCGCCTGTCTTTTGGGTGACAAGTAATTTAGGGGGCTCATTATTAACGGTAGGTAATGCTGTCATTGCCCAAGGCTCATCAAACGTAGCAGTTTTTTTGGTGATAAAGGTGGGCTTTTCGGTACTTGCTAGCGATTCACTAGCAGAGGCTTGTCCTTCTCTATAGTCTGTCAGGTCTTCATGGGTATTGACGGCAGTTTGATTGGAGCAAGCGGGAGCACTAAACAGCAGTGCGCTGATCATTATCGGTAACATTAATGGCGTGCTTAGGTGCTGCATACTGATGATCGTCATTTTGTCGTCTCCGTAACTGTTGATGTCTTATTCCTAGTGTTTAGTTTTTAGTGCTTAGTTTATTTATAACATAGTCAAAGCACCCAAACCGTAAATAATAATAGCGCACAAAAAAACCCCTTACCTGCCTGTAGAAAAAATAGGCAAGTAAGAGGTTAGTTTTAAAACACGGTCAGTTAGGGTTAGATATTAATTCATGCTACGTTTCTCAAACACCAACTTATCATCTGCGCCGACATCGACTTTGATGATATCTCCTGCGCCAAAATCACCAGCCAATAGCTTCAATGACAATGGGTTTTCAATTTCCTGCTGGATCGCACGTTTGAGTGGGCGTGCGCCATAGACAGGATCATAACCAATAGCAACTAGTTTGTTCATCGCATCGGCTGACAGCTCGATATCCATCTCACGCTCTTGGAGACGCTGACGTAGACGCTGCAACTGAATGTCAGCAATACCTGACATCTGCGACATGCCAAGCGGATGGAATACCACAATCTCGTCGATACGGTTGACAAACTCTGGGCGGAAATGCTGCCCAACTGATTCCATCACCTCAGCTTTGATGTCTTCGTAACTTTCACCGACCATCTCTTGGATTTTGTGTGAGCCTAAGTTACTGGTCATCACAATCACCGTGTTTTTGAAGTCCACCACGCGGCCTTGTGAGTCCGTTAAGCGTCCATCGTCTAACACTTGTAGCAAGATATTAAACACATCAGGATGCGCTTTTTCGACCTCATCAAACAGTATCACGCTATAAGGCTTACGGCGTACCGCTTCGGTCAAGGTGCCGCCTTCTTCATAACCGACATAGCCTGGAGGCGCGCCCACTAAGCGGCTGACGCTGTGTTTCTCCATATACTCACTCATGTCGATACGGATGATGGCATCCTCACTATCAAACAAGAAGTTGGCCAGTGATTTGGTCAGCTCAGTTTTACCAACCCCCGTAGGCCCTAAAAATAAGAACGAACCCAATGGGCGGTTGGGATCAGACAACCCAGCTCGGCTACGGCGCACAGCGTTGGCGACTGCTTTGACCGCTTCATCTTGACCGATGACGCGCTCATGCAGCTTCTCTTCCATCGCCAGCATCTTGTCACGCTCGCCTTGCAGCATTTTGCTGACAGGAATACCCGTCGCGGCTGCCACCACCTCTGCGATCTCGTTGTCCGTGACTTTGTTACGTAGCAGTTTGGCACCGCCATTATCACCTGCCAGCTCTTTTTGCTCGGCCAAATCAGACTCAGTAATGCGACGCTCTAGCTGCGGAATCGTTTCATACTGCAGCTTACTCATGGTCTCGTAATCACCTTCACGACTGGCTTTGTCATAGGCAATACGCGCTTTATCCAGCTCGTCTTTTAGCTGCTGACTGCCTTTGACCAAGGCTTTTTCTGCTTGCCAAATCTCATTAAGGTCAGCGTACTCTTTTTCTAGCTCTTCAATTTGTGCATCGAGCACTTTACGCTCGGCTTGCGCACCAGCGTCTTCTTCATTTTTGAGCACTTCGCGCTGCATTTTCAACTGAATCAAGCGACTATCAAGCTTACCTAAGGCTTCAGGCTTGCTGTCCATCTCCATACGTAAACGACTGGCCGCTTCATCAATCAAGTCAATCGCTTTATCTGGCAGCTTGCGATCGGTAATATAACGATGGCTCATCCGCGCAGCAGCAATAATCGCGCTGTCTTGGATATCAACACCGTGATGCAGCTCATAACGCTCTTTTAGACCACGTAAAATCGCAATGGTGTCTTCGACTGTTGGCTCATCGACCAGTACCTTTTGAAAACGACGCTCAAGAGCCGCATCTTTTTCGATGTACTGGCGATACTCATCAAGAGTTGTCGCACCGACACAGTGTAACTCACCACGCGCAAGCGCAGGCTTTAGCATATTACCGGCATCCATCGCACCATCGGCTTTACCAGCACCTACTAAAGTATGCAACTCATCGATAAATAAGATGACATTGCCTTCTTGCTTTGATAAATCGCTAAGTACCGCTTTGAGTCGCTCTTCAAACTCACCACGGAATTTTGCCCCCGCAATCAATGAGCCCAAATCTAACGACAACACTTCTTTGCGGCGTAGTCCTTCTGGTACGTCACCATTGATGATTTTTTGTGCTAGGCCTTCGACGATGGCTGTCTTACCGACACCCGGTTCACCGATGAGCACGGGGTTGTTTTTGGTGCGGCGCGAGAGCACCTGAATGGTACGACGAATCTCTTCATCGCGACCAATCACAGGGTCAAGCTTACCAAGTTCCGCCTGTTCAGTTAAGTTAATGGTATATTTATTCAGCGCATCACGCTGATCTTCAGCATTTTGATTATTCACGGTTTCATCACCACGCAATTGTTCAATCACTGTTTTTAGTTTGCTCGCTGTTACGCCAGCACTCTCAAATATCTTTTTGGTTTCGCCTTGTTCAGCGAGTGCCAACATCACCCATTCAGTCGCGATAAAATCATCGCCTTCTTTTTGTGCTTGACGATCTGCCAAGTTCAAAATTTTAACCGAATTCGGGTTTAAATTAACGTCACCTGTTGGCTCACTAATCGTTGCTTGATTGTCAAGCGCTTTTGCCACGCCATTTTTTAATGCTGGAATAGACGCGCCGGCTTGCTGACAGATAGATAAGTTAGACTCATCTTGTAGCAATACGGCCAGCAAATGCACAGGGTCAATCCCAGTGTGGTCGCGACCTAGCGCCAAACTTTGGGCTTCTTGAATCGCTGATTGCAATTTTTGGGTAAATTTCTCGAATCTCATAGTGTGTCCTTTAATCATTAATAGTCGTTTGTATCTGCTAGTCGCTGCGGCTTTTTATAAGTATTAAGATGCCGTAAGCTTTTCGTTGTTATCTATATAAGGTTTGTTGAGTAATATTTCAATGTCATTTTAACTATTGTCAATAGTATTTATTGACTTGTTGGTATCGACCTATGCAGCACATATATGAGCAAAGGTAAAATCTGCAAAAAAAATTAAACCTTATTCATAACAATGATATCACGTTAAAGTATTAATAGGCACATTTATAAGAGATTTCAAGAGAGATTAGTAAAGAAAAATTAGGAAGTTTTGAGGCTGTACGGACACAGAGAAATATATTTTAGCGGACGACTAAAACAGTTAAATGCGGGAGATTAACAAACTATTTATTCTACAATTTCGATCGGTGTACCAACATTTACCGCAGCTATGATTTCATCCATCTCATCATTGGTCACGGCTATACAGCCTTCCGTCCAATCGCGTTGCTGGTTCAGTAGACCCAATGCCCCAAAACCATTTTTTTGCCCATGAATCATGATATCACCGCCAGCACTGACACCTCGCGATTTGGCTCGGGCTTTATCGGTAGTATTGGGGTAGCTTACGTGAATAGAGCGATAGAATTTAGATTTTTCATTTTTATAATCGAGTGTATAGCTGCCAACAGGGGTACGCTGGTCGCCTTGTTGTTGCTTATGTCCAATAGGATTACCACCGAGCGCAATATGATAAGATTTAATCACCTTATCATCACTTAGTAGCTGCAGGGTACGAGCAGATTTATCGACAAAGACTTTATCAATCACAATACTTGTAGGCAAGGCTTGCTTGTTCTCTGAATTACTCTCAGCAGCAACGGCACTCGTGCTAGTCATGATAGCGAAGCTAATACCCATGACAATAAATAACCAAGGTGAATATTTACTATTTATATTGAAAAAAGACATAGCTTTTGCTTCTTAAAGGTAAGCGTTCATTGATAAAATCATCTTTAATAAGATAGCAAAAGACTATGCCAAGTTTATGCGAACGTTATAAATTAAACTTAAATTTGCTGCAATCAAAATCTAAAATCACTTTACACCATACGAATTGCACCATCTAGGCGAATCACTTCACCATTTAGGTAAGCATTATCAATAATGTGCGTGACCAATTTAGCAAACTCACTAGGGTTGCCCAAACGCTTCGGATAAGGCACGCCTGCTTCCAACTGCTCGCGCGCTTTTTCAGGGATGGTCTCCATCATCGGCGTGGCAAACACACCAGGAGCAATCGTCATGACGCGAATACCGTGACGTGCCAGCTCACGCGCTAGCGGTAAAGTCAGGCCAACGACGCCCGCTTTTGATGATGAATAGCTTGCTTGCCCTACTTGCCCATCAAAAGCAGCGATAGAGGCAGTATTGATAATGATGCCATTATCAGCATTCTTCTCATTAGCGCTTTCTGTATTGTCAATATTAGCAACCCGCTTAGCAATACTGGCCGCCACCAAACGCGCGACGTTAAAAGAACCCACGAGGTTGATATTAACCCCGCGACTAAAAGCATCAAGATCCGCTGGATTGTTTTCACGATCAAGCAGCTTTTGTACGACAGCGATACCTGCACAGTTAATGGAACCTTGCAGACCGCCAAATTCTTTTTCCGCCACTTCAACAGCCGCTTGCACCTCATCGCCACTGGTCACATCACAACGTGCAAAGCGTACATTATCACCCAACTCATTAACCAAAGCTTGCCCAATTGACTCGTTCAAATCAGCAATGACGACCTTGCCGCCTTGAGCGACGATAGCGCGAACCACTGACTCACCTAAACCTGACGCACCGCCGGTAACCAAAAAACTGTGTTGTTCCATTTGCATAATTATTCCTTTAATCGAGGTTTTTACTGGTATTTTTTAAGCTAACCATAATGAATTCACTGTAAAATAGATACAGTGCGACTGGGATGAATTTTTCGTAGCCTCTGCGGTAGTAGCAAGCAAGGAAAATTTATACCAGTCGCACATAACTATTAGCGTAACGATGTTATCTTGAATGGACTATACTTTATTGTCTTAAACGGCTATCGAAATCTCCAATAATCTATGCCGCAGACAAACTGCGCAGCAAGAAACGCTGGATTTTACCGCTTGGCGTTTTTGGTAATTCCGCGACAAATTCAACCTCACGCGGATACGCATGAGTTGAAAGACGTCTGCGAACCAAATCTTGAATTTCCTTGGCAATCTCATCTGTCCCTTTAATGCCTTCTTTTAGCACCACATAAGACTTAATCGTATGACCGCGCACTTCATCTGGCACGCCAACGGCGGCGGATTCTGCCACTGCCTCATGCTCAAGCACGGTATTCTCCACATCTGTCGGCCCTACGCGGTAACCTGCCGTTATAATAATGTCATCATCACGCCCAGAGAACCAATAGCTGCCGTCACTATGGCGCTCGACCACATCGCCAGTCAAATAGTAATCATCCACAAAGGCGTCTTTTTCATTCCAGCTATAACCGCAGAAATAAAACGCAGGCGATTGGCTAACCACTACGGCAAGCTGTCCTTGTTCACCATCAGTCAATACTTGCATGTCATCATCCAATACGACGAGTGTGTGACCCGGTAGCGCCATGCCCATCGAACCAGTAGGACATTCATGTGCTAATGCATGGTGCGCACAGCAGGTCATACCCGTCTCTGTTTGACCATATTGGTCCTTTACTTGGCAGTTCAAATACGTCTCGACCCAGTTGACGACTTCAGTATTTAAAGTTTCGCCCGCTGAGTTGGCACAGCGCAGTGCTAAACGTGCGCTAGCATCGTCATGTGATTTCTCAAACACACCGCTCGATTTCATCATCCGAAACGCCGTTGGCGAAGAGGCCAAATTGGTAATCTTATGACGTACCATAAAATCGTGGGCATTGGCAGCATCAAAGCCCGCCTCGTTAAAGTAAGTCGTGACGCCCATCAGTAAAGGCCCCGTAATCGCGTAATATAGCCCATATGCCCAGCCGGGATCGGCCATATTCCAGTAGTTATCATCAGCGCGCAAATCAATCGCATAGCGCATATACAGATAAAAAGCAGATAACGCTGATAACGGCACACTGACGCCCTTTGATTTACCGACCGTACCTGAGGTAAACATTTGCAAAAACGGCGCATCTTCATTGAGAAAAACAGCCTCTAGCGTTTGCGGCTGGGTCGCCATCATCTGAGCATAATTATCATCAGCCCATTTGCTTTCACTATCAGCTTGCGCATTATTCTGACTGCCCACCATGACCATTTTGGTCTGCTCGGCTAAGTCTTCGAATTTACTGCGGTTATCAATATTGGTAAAAACCACTTTGGTATTGGCTTTATCCATGCGGTATTTAATCGAATCATAGCCAAAAGCGGTAAATAGCGGTTGATAGACTGCGCCAATCCGCCAAGTCGCTAGTACGATGGTGAGCAGCTCAGGGGTACGCGGTAGCATGGTCGCCACTTGGTCGCCGACTTGTACGCCGTAGGATGTTAATAAATTGGCCACTTGCGCACTGGCTTTATCAAGCTCTGCAAAAGTCATGCGCGTCACATTACCAGCGGTATCTTCATGCACTAAGGCTAGATTATCGCCGCGCCCGTCACGCACATGACGACCACAGCAAGCCATATAAGCATTTAAACGGTCATCTAAATGCTCGCCATAGATTTCTGCCAATAACGCATTCATATCAAAATTATGATAGTAATCGTTGTAGCTCGTTGGTGTGTGGGTAGTATCTTTAGTAGAGTTTGCGGACGAATGATTGGAAGATGTGGTGTTCATAAGCTAATCCTTTAGCAATAGAGAGTCGCTGACGATAGACGATATCAGCACTTTATTAGAAGTCAAACAGTCCTATCCTAGTCACTATTTGCTCTTATGTTTTGCGCATATAAAAATACGTATACTCTATTAGTAACGCATTTTAATATTTATATCAATACATAACGTATCATTTTCAGAAATCAATAGGAGTTTTGCTAAAAATAGATTTATTGGATAGCATTTAAAAAGCCTAGCAGCGCTTTCTCTTCGCAGCTTTGATATTGTTTGGTACGGCCACGGCGTGCTTGTTTATAACACTCAAAAAACTGCCCTGCTAAAAAGCGCTCGATAATAATAGGATTGATATAAGACGCTCGGCAAACAGCAGGCGTATTGCCAAGCTCTTCTGCGACTTCTTTGACCATATCAACGACCAGCTGCTGGCGCTCATTGCTATTAGGCTCACTGGCTAATATTTCTCTGCCATTCGAGCTCTGCAGCTCATCGTACAAATTGTGGCAAAATTATTTAACCTTTTATGAAACTCGTCTGCCGCCAAGTACCACAGAAAAGACATGGCACAACCTACTTGAAAGCGATGTGCCGATTTATGGTTTTGGCGCTTGGCAGGATGAAATGCTAGTCGGTATCACGCATGTGGTACTACATCCCAATACTTGGAATACGACAGAATGTTGTTACTTAGAAGATTTATACGTTAGTGATGCGGTTCGCGGGCAAGGCGTTGGACGCGCACTGATTGAACAGGTGTATGAATTTGCCAATAACAAAAACTGCAACCGTGTTTATTGGACGACGCAAGAAGACAATGCGACGGCACGCAATCTCTATGATGTAATCGCTACTCAAACTGACATGGTGCAATATCGCAAAGACTTATAACTTTGATTGGCTCTATGTTGTCAGTCTACTATCTTTAAATTTATTCAGAATAATACGCACAAAAAAACGCCAAGCGTTAAGCACTTGGCGTTTTTTTACGACACAAATCTAAACTAAAAATGATTATTTACCATAAGTACATAAATAAGCACTTTCAACGTCTACTTTTACTTGAAACTTCTGGTTGGCTTCAACGGTAAATTGCTCGCCTGCATTAAAGGTTTGCCACTCATTACTTTCTGGCAACTTCACCGTCAATGCACCACTCACCACACTCATGGTTTCAAATTCGCTGGTGCCAAATTCATACTCGCCAATTTCCATCACGCCAACAGTAGCTGGCAGAGTTGCCGTTTGAAAGGCGATAGAAGTCACTTTATTATCAAAATAGTTATTAACGCTTGGCATAATTTTCCTTAAGTCGTTTCGTTTAAAGTCTGATTAGTGATTAAATAGCAGTAATAGGCTATCTATAACAGCATAGCAATTTAATAAAGAACACTCGGCTCTGTTGTTCGTAAACTCTCAAAGTCGCTCGTTTATCTTTATTAAATCGCCTTTATAATAGGCTATTGCTGTTCCTTTTATGTATAGCAGTCGATAGTATTTATGGACTAAATTTACAGCCCAGCTTTTAAGCTTGCTACAATAAATTGATCGAGGTCACCATCGAGTACCGCGCCAGTATTAAAGGTTTCAACACCAGTACGCAAGTCTTTGATACGCGAGTCATCGAGTACATAAGAGCGGATTTGACTGCCCCAACCGACATCAGATTTATTATCCTCGACCGCTTGCTGGCTCTCCATACGTTTTTGCATCTCAAGCTCATACAACTTGGCGCGGAGCATTTTCATCGCCGTCGCTCTGTTTCCATGTTGGCTACGCTCGTTCTGACACGTGACCACCACGCCACTTGGCTCGTGAGTAATACGCACCGCAGAATCGGTGGTGTTCACGTGCTGACCACCCGCGCCTGATGAGCGGTAAGTATCGATACGCAAATCGGCTGGATTGATATCAATTTCAACGTTGTCATCGATTTCAGGCGATACAAAAACGGCGGCAAAGGAAGTATGACGACCATTATTACTATCAAATGGTGACTTACGCACTAAGCGATGCACGCCAATTTCGGTACGTAACCAACCAAAGGCATAATCGCCTTTAATCTCAATCGTCGCTGACTTAATGCCAGCGACACTACCTGACGATACTTCGATAACTTCGACTTTAAAGCCATGAGATTCGGCCCAGCGCGTGTACATCCGCAGCAGCATTTCTGCCCAATCTTGCGCTTCGGTGCCACCACTACCCGACTGGATATCCAAGTAGCAATTGTTCGGATCCATCTCACCGCTAAACATCCGGCGGAACTCTAAATCCGCAACGCGTTTCTCCGCATTGTCGAGCTCTGCTTGCACATCAGCAAGCAAGGATTCGTCTTCTGCTTCTACTGCTAAATCAAGCATGGCAGCGGCATCTGCTAAAGTCGTTTCAAGCGAAACCACCACGTCGATGACGCCATCAAGCTGGCTTTTTTCTTTATTAATCTTGGTCGCGCGCTCTGGGTCGTTCCACAGCTCAGGGTTTTCCAACTCTAAATTGACTTCCTCTAAGCGTTCTTGCTTACCGTCGAAGTCAAAGATACCTCCGAAGGTCCTGTCCACGCTCAGATAAATCTTTGATACGTTCTTGATACGGATTGATTTCCATAAAGTTTCCTGTCTTTTTAAATAAATATTTTACTGATATGGCGCTATTTTAAATGAGATTGATGCTAAATAGTTGGCTAATTAATACTGCCTTTATATTAAATAGCTATAGACCAGCTAAATCGTCCAATCTTCTACTGCCCAGCGATGGGCAAGCGCGTGCGCATGTAGCGCATCATCGGGTGACACGCAGATAGCCACATCCGCCCATTCGAGTAATGGGATGTCATTTTTGGAATCTGAATAGGCATAAGTTTTATCAAAAGTGATACCCGCTAATTGCTTTTTATTAAGCCACTTGTCTAGATGGTAGATTTTACCTTCTTTAAAATTGGGCTTATCGGTTAATTTACCGGTATAACGCTCGTTTTGTATCTCAAGTGGCGTCGAAAGCACATTGGCGTCTTCAATACCGAAACGCTTAGCAATCGCCGACACTACAAAATCATTGGTGGCAGAAATAATCACCACGTCGTGACCCTGCTCAACGTGATGACAGAGCGCCTCCATGGCTTTTGGGCGAATATGCGGCTCGATTTCCGTTTTAATATAGTCTTCGCGTAGCTCATGTAATCTGTCCATCGGTAAGCTACTCAAAAATTGCGCGACAAATTCATTGTATTCGGTCGCATCGAGCGTACCTTCGATATAATCTTGATAAAACTTTTGATTGGCGGTGCGATATTCAGCTTCGTCAACCAGATTATGCTTGACGATATACTCGCCCCATAGGTAATCGCTATCGACATCGAGTAACGTATGGTCTAAATCAAAAAGTGCCAACTCTTTTGGAGCTTGTCCCGCTTGTGTTGCCTGCATAATGGAGCCTTGTTTTTATTAATTAAAGGAATGATTTTTTGACTATAAAATATGTTAGAAAATTATTGGATATAAAACGTGTTGCATCATGCGCTATAAGTCTACTGTTTACTAAACATAATTATGCTAACTTATTTACTTTAATATCTCATTACCTTATCTTTAATCTGCTTGATAATAACAATAGAGAACTGTATGAAAGCGCCTGATGATAAAACTGCTTTGTCCAACCGACCGCGACGTCCTGCCCGCTCCATCAGAGAAATCAGGCGACGGCAGTTAGGCAAAAGCTATCAATCGCCTTTAGAGCGTCTACTTTATGCGCTGTTAAACGCTCTGTTATATGGTTTTGGCGGCTTACTTATCGACCTTGCCATCGTTGTTATTCGCTCCATCGTCGGTATGGGCAATGGCGAGATATTCTGGCTATTCACGCCGTTTATGCTAGTTTTGGGGGCGTTAACGGGTTTTATTGTCGGTAAAAGCGCCGGCGCTGAAAGCGTCAATGCTTTAAATATCGATGATACGAGTAATAATCATTACCTTAATGACCACTCTATACGCCATGATATCTTCCGCGGACTGATTATCGGTATTATCATTTTTGCCGTTATTTGGCTTATCATGATGCTAATGGCATAAAATTCCGCTTTCTGATGCCTCAATCAGGCATCGCTATTTCTGTTAGGCCGGTTTTAAATTTCTGACAGCGCTCCGCATAATGCATAGCTGATAGCTTTAACATTGCCGCTTGCTCATCGCTTAAGGTTTTGACCACTTTTGCCGGCGCGCCCATCACCAGCGAATTATCCGGTATCTCTTTACCTTCGGTGACCAAGGCTTTGGCACCAATGATACAGTTTTTACCGATTTTGGCATTATTCAATACCACTGCGCCAATACCAATCAAGCTATTATCACCAACTTCGCAGCCATGCAGCATCGCTAAATGGCCAATGGTGACGTAATCGCCGATTTTAACTTCAATCCCTGCATCGGTATGAATGACGCTGTTTTCTTGCACATTACTATAATCACCGATATGAATGCGCTCGTTGTCACCGCGGATCACCGCGCCAAACCAGACGTTGGCCTTATGACCCAAATACACATCGCCTATCACCTGTGCGGTATCAGCAACCCAACCATTAAATGGTACGGCAAACTCTGGCGTTTTGTCTAAATATTGATAAATCATCATCCATCCTTAGTGGTTATTTTTATACAAGTTTATATATGGTAAAAAGCGTGCCACAAATAAATGTGACTTAAAGCATGATAGTTGTAAAGAAAGATAAAAACTTTATAGTATAATGCTACCGCCAATCAATAGAGCAATTAGAATTTAGAATAAAGCCGTATGCCATTTATCCCTATAAAATAACTATAGAATTTTATAGAGACAATCAACGCTCACCAACCTTTTTTAGGATCGCAGTGATGATCAGCAAAAAATACGCCCCTATCGTTTTATTATCGACCAGCTTGATGGCTGCCATCCCTGCCCACGCTGACAGTAGCACTACTAGTAAGGTAGGCGATGTACTGGCCTTTGCCATTCCAGCTGCTGCTTACGGTAGCACTTATTATATGGATGATAAAGAGGGTCGTCAGCAATTTTACTATTCATTTGCGACCAACGTTGCTACGACGCAAGTCCTAAAGTCGATGATAGACAAAGAGCGACCCAATGGCCGTGATGAGGATTCCTTCCCTTCTGGCCATACCTCGATGGCGTTTCAGGGTGCCAGCTTTATCCATAAACGCTATGGCTTAGAATATAGCATTCCTGCGTATATTGGCGCAGGTTTCGTGGCTTATAGTCGTGTTGAAGCCGATGAGCATGATGTGGCCGACGTGGTGGCAGGGGCAGCATTAGGAATTGCCAGTAGTATGTATTTAACCAAAAGCTATTATGACGACCAAGTGCACATCGCCACCAATTTAGCACCCGACTATTATGGGGTATCGGTGCATTATAATTTTTAATAGCACTTATTTATCCCATTTGAAAGCACTAAATACAGACATTAGAAATAACAGAAGAGATAAGATGCTAGCCCTTAACGCAAAACTCTAGTATAATGCGCAAAATCTGTGCCAAAGCGAGCGGACATGATGCAAGTTACTCATTCACCCTTAGTGAATCCTGTACCTTTTCATCTATGATGTCTTCTCGCTTTTTTGTGGAAAAAATTTGGCTTCAGCCCTTTTTTATGTGTATTTAGCAGTATTTAAATACCTCTAAAAAGCCATTTTAGAACAAAATTTTTATCATAAAACATCACGGCACTCACCCATAACAGCGGAGGCAACCCTTGAATTCATCGGCAGAAATACAAGCAATTTTGGCACTAGCAGACGGTACTATTTTTCGCGGTTTGAGTATCGGTAGTCTTGGTCATCGTGTCGGTGAGGTGGTATTTAATACAGCCATGACAGGGTACCAAGAAATTCTAACTGACCCAAGTTACGCGCGCCAGCTGGTCACGCTTACCTATCCGCACATCGGCAATACTGGCACCAACGCTGAAGATGTCGAATCTGGTAATGGCCATCAAGTATGGGCTGAAGGGCTTATCATTCGTGACGCGACGATGGTCACTTCAAACTTCCGTAACTCAGAGTCATTGACGGATTATTTACAGAACCATGATACGGTCGCCATTGCTGATATCGATACCCGCCAGTTGACGCGCTTATTACGTGATAAAGGTGCACAAAACGGTTGTATCATGACCGCTTCTAACGGCGCAACGATTAGCAGCGAAGATGAGCAGCAAGCGATTAAATTGGCGCAAGAATTCGCTGGTATCGAAGGCATGGACTTGGCAAGAGAATGCTGTACGCCGAAGACGTTTGAATGGACAGCAGGCAGCTGGGATTTGTCAGACACCCTACTCAACCGCGATATACCGGGCAGCCATGATAGCGGTACGGGCGGCTTTTTTAAACAGCTTGGCACCCATATTGACTCAAAATACAACGTTGTCGCCTACGATTTTGGTAGCAAAACCAATATCCTACGTATGCTCGTAGACCGCGGTTGTCATGTGACCGTTGTCCCCGCACAAACGCCTATTGCAGATGTGTTAGCAATGAATCCTGACGGTATCTTCTTATCAAATGGCCCTGGCGACCCAGCGGCTTGTGATTACGCTATCGATGCGGTCCGTCATATCATTGAAGAAACCGACATTCCAACCTTTGGTATCTGCTTAGGTCATCAGCTCATTGGTCTTGCCAGCGGTGCCAACACTATCAAAATGAAAACCGGTCATCACGGTGCCAACCATCCAGTACAAGACTTGGCCACTGGTACGGTGATGATTACCAGTCAAAACCATGGTTTTGCCGTTGATGAAGACACCTTGCCTGATAACGTTAAATCTACCCATCGCTCATTATTTGATGGTACCAACCAAGGGATTGAGCTGACCAATAAGCCGGTCTTTAGTTTTCAAGGTCACCCAGAAGCCAGCCCTGGTCCACATGATGCTGCGCCACTGTTTGATAGGTTTGCGGATATGATGGCAGCGGCAAAAGCGTAACTTATCAATAGTTAACCGCAAACAGAGAATAAATATAAGTATAAAGCTTGAAGCACAGATGGTGGTTCAAGCTGCACCCTAGCAGACACGATAAGTATTATCGAATATACCGTTAAAATACAGATTACTCAAAATATCACCCAAACGAAGGTAGCCCTAACTATGCCAAAACGTACCGACATAAAAAGCATTCTTATCATTGGCGCAGGCCCTATCGTCATCGGCCAAGCGTGTGAGTTCGACTACTCAGGCGCGCAGGCGTGTAAAGCGCTAAAAGAAGAAGGCTACCGCGTCATCTTGGTCAATTCAAACCCTGCAACCATCATGACTGACCCTGTCATGGCTGATGCGACGTACATCGAGCCGATCACGTGGCAGACGGTTGAGCAAATCATTGCTAAAGAGCGTCCGGATGCTATTTTACCAACGATGGGCGGACAGACAGCGCTAAACTGTGCTTTAGACCTAGACAAACATGGCGTCTTGACCAAATACAACTGTGAATTGATTGGCGCGACCAAAGACTCAATCGAAATGGCAGAAGACCGCAACTTATTTGATAAAGCCATGAAGCGTATCGGCCTTGAGTGCCCGCGCGCTGAAACCGCTGAAACCATGGAAGAAGCCTTTGCAACCCAAGAAAAAATGGGCTATCCGTGCATCATTCGTCCGTCATTCACCATGGGCGGTTCAGGCGGCGGTATTGCGTACAATCGCGACGAATTTATCGAGATTTGTGAGCGCGGTTTTGACTTATCACCAAACCATCAACTACTTATCGATGAGTCTCTCATCGGTTGGAAAGAATATGAGATGGAAGTGGTTCGTGATAAAAACGACAACTGCATCATCATTTGTGCGATTGAGAACTTTGACCCAATGGGCGTTCATACCGGCGACTCAATCACAGTCGCCCCAGCACAAACTTTAACCGACAAAGAATACCAAATCATGCGTAATGCTTCATTAGCCGTACTGCGTGAAATCGGTGTGGAAACAGGCGGCTCAAACGTCCAGTTCGGTATCAACCCTGACACGGGTCGTATGGTCGTCATCGAGATGAACCCGCGTGTCTCACGCTCATCGGCATTGGCATCAAAAGCAACCGGCTTCCCGATTGCTAAAATCGCTGCCAAATTGGCGATTGGTTATACCCTAGATGAATTGCAAAATGACATCACAGGCGGCAAAACGCCAGCGAGCTTTGAGCCGGCGCTCGATTATGTTGTGACCAAAATACCTCGCTTTAACTTTGAGAAATTCCCACAAGCCGACAGTGTGTTATCAACCCAGATGAAATCGGTTGGTGAAGTGATGGCAATCGGTCGCAACTTCCAAGAATCGATGCAAAAAGCCCTGCGCGGCATGGAAACCGGCAATGATGGTTTTGATGAGCAAATCGACTTAGCAAAAGTCAGTATTGAAAAAGCCCGTAGCGAGATTAACAATCGCTTAACCATTCCAACACCTGAGCGCATTTATTATCTTGCCGATGCTTTCCGTATCGGTATGAGCGTCGATGAAGTGTTTAATTTAACCAAAATCGATCCATGGTTTTTGGTACAAATTGAAGACATTGTTAAAACCGAAGCACAAGTTAAAGCCTTAGGCTTTGGCGGTTTAACTGAGCAAAACCTGCGTAGTTTTAAGCGTAAAGGCTTATCAGATTTGCGTTTGGCAAAATTGCTTGGCGTCTCACAAAAGCAGCTACGCAAAAAGCGTTGGGATTTAAACGTTTATCCAGTATATAAACGCGTCGATACCTGTGCAGCAGAATTTGCCACCAGCACCGCTTATATGTACTCAACGTACGACAGCGAATGTGAAGCCAATCCAACGGATAACAAGAAAATCATGGTTATCGGTGGCGGCCCAAACCGTATCGGTCAAGGTATCGAGTTTGACTATTGCTGCGTCCATGCGGCACTTGCGATGCGCGAAGACGGCTACGAGACCATCATGGTCAACTGTAACCCTGAAACCGTTTCGACCGATTATGACACCTCTGACCGTCTGTATTTTGAGCCAATCACGCTTGAAGATGTACTTGAAATCGTCCGTATCGAAAATCCAGACGGCGTGATTGTGCAATTTGGCGGTCAAACCCCATTAAAACTGGCGCGTGCGCTTGAAGCTGCTGGCGTCAAAATCATCGGTACCAGTCCTGATGCGATCGACCGCGCTGAAGACCGCGAACGCTTTCAGCATATGATTCAGCAATTGAACCTTGTGCAACCAACCAATGCGTTAGCGACAAGCTTAGAAGATGGTTTGGTCAAAGCCAAAGACGTTGGCTACCCACTAGTAGTCCGCCCATCTTATGTACTCGGTGGTCGCGCGATGGAAATCGTCTATAATGAAGATGAGCTCAAACATTACTTGCGTACGGCTGTTCAAGCGTCAAACGAAGCGCCTGTACTCCTTGACCGCTTCTTAGATGATGCCATCGAAGTCGATGTTGACTGTGTCTGCGACGGCACTGACGTGGTGATTGGCGGTATCATGCAGCATATCGAACAAGCTGGCGTGCACTCTGGTGACTCGGCTTGCTCATTGCCGCCTTACTCATTATCAGATGAGCTTTGCGATAAAATGCGCGCGCAAACGGTTGCGATGGCAAAAGAGCTTGGCGTCGTCGGTTTGATGAACGTTCAGTTCGCGGTAAAAGGCGAAACGGTTTACATTCTAGAGGTGAACCCACGTGCAGCCCGTACCGTACCTTTCGTATCTAAATGTATCGGTACGTCATTAGCACAAGTCGCGGCGCGCTGTATGGCTGGTACGTCATTGAAAGATCAAGGTTTTACCACTGAAATCGTCCCAGCATTTTATGCGGTCAAAGAAGCGGTATTCCCATTTGCTAAATTCCCGGGTGTTGACCCAATCTTGAGCCCCGAGATGAAATCAACCGGTGAAGTGATGGGTGTGGGTAAAACCTTTGGCGAAGCATTCTACAAAGCGGTTATCGGTAGTAATGAGCGCCTGCCAGGTCTACCAACTGAGGGCGAAACCAAAACTGTCTTTATCTCGGTGCGTGATAGCGATAAAGAACAAGTCACTCCTATCGCTCGCCAGCTTCTAGATTTTGGCTTTAACATTGTTGCCACCACTGGTACGCAAAAAGTACTGGCGGAAAACGGTATTGAATGTAAGCAAATTAACAAAGTCACCGAAGGTCGCCCACATATCGTCGATGCCTTGAAAAATGGCAAAATTGACCTTATTATCAATACTACTGAAGGCAAACAGGCGCAAGAGGATTCATTCTCTATCCGCCGCAGTGCCCTACAAGGTAAAGTATTTTATGTCACGACATTAGGCGCGGCAGATGCAGTTTGTAAATCTTATGCGATTGACCTACCGTTTGATGTGTATAAGCTACAAGATTTGCATGAACAAGCAAAGACTATCGCTTAGCACTATTGACTTGGTAGTATAATTTCAGTAGATTAAGCATCATAGTGACGTTTATTTAAAAGCGTTGGCAAAAATTATGTCTGGTTTTTATACGACTATAGTACTTAAAAAAATTGTACTTTAGAAAAATAAATTTTTTAAAAGATAAACCTAAAAAGCATAGTGGCTGAACTGCGACTATGCTTTTTATTACGTCAGGTTAAGGCGTCTTTTCGGTAAGTGTATCCGTACTGATAGTTAATCGCTAAGTGTGCAGTTACTTACGACGCAGCCTCAACCTCATTCTTTTTATATTACATACTCATTGCAACAACACTGACACCATCTCACTATTCACTAGGAGATGGTGTGGTGTTATTGGTTTAAGGAAAAAACATGCAACGTTATCCCATGACTCCACAAGGACATGCGGCGCTAGAAGCCGAACTAAAACAGTTAAAAAGTGTCGACCGTCCACGTATTACAGCGGCCATCGCTGAGGCGCGCGAACACGGCGACTTAAAAGAAAACGCTGAATACCATGCCGCTCGCGAACAACAAGGTTTTTGCGAAGCGCGTATACGTGATATCGAAGCCAAGCTTGGCGCTGCACAGGTCATCGACCCTACTACGCTACCAAATGATGGCCGAGTGGTATTTGGCGTGAGTGTGGTCATTGAAAATATGGATACCGAAGAAGAAAAACAATACAAAATCGTTGGTGATGACGAAGCTGACTTTAAAGCTGGCAAAATCTCAGTCAACTCGCCGATTGCGCGTGGTTTGATTGGCAAGTCTGAAGGCGACGAAGTCCGTATCGAAACGCCCAAAGGCATAGTCGAGTATGAAATCATGAAAGTGATTTACGATTAATCTTGCTTATTTTGTAGATAAATAGATCACCTTAAAAAAGCTTTTGATAACAAAAGCTTTTTTTGTAGATAGGTATAGTTAATTAGATATAAAAACGATACAACTTTTCATTGAACGATTTGATAGCGACGTATCTAATTTATTTGTATTCAACTATATATTTTTAGTGCAACTTATAGATGCAAAAAATAGTACACAACGTCATTATTAATAAAATATTAGTTACACAATGCAGCTTTTTTACTCAATTCTTTTTAGCGCATAATTGTTCACACATTAAGTGCTAAGCATTTGACTAAAATAATGATGGAATGATAGCAAGTGTTGGCTATCATAAGTACCTTTGCCCTCGTTATTTGACATGGTTTACATGCTCATTTGACGAGGGTTTTTTCTTATATAAGCGTTGTTTTTCTCAACCTTGTTTTTTTAAATTTTATTTTTTTGCTACTTCATTAGCGGCTTTATTTACTGCTACTTTAAAGGAATCTATTATGACCACGCCAATCAATACGCCAGCATTTCAGGCTACGAATAAAAAAGCGCTTAAACATGCCTTCATTAAAAAAAACACTATTCCTACAGCCATATCAATGGTCTTAGCGGGTAGTTTTCTGACGCTAACTGCTGCCCAAGCTGCACCTGAAGTAACGGTCGTACCATCTGTGA
This sequence comes from Psychrobacter sp. YGAH215, assembly GCF_007280595.1. Lineage (NCBI taxonomy): Bacteria > Pseudomonadati > Pseudomonadota > Gammaproteobacteria > Moraxellales > Moraxellaceae > Psychrobacter > Psychrobacter sp. YGAH215. The sequence goes on from NZ_VKLR01000010.1 coordinate 45,124, forward strand.
GCAACAGCACCACAGTGGTCGAAAGTTACTCAGACGGCAAAACAGCGGTTATCACTGCGACGCCAAATGGCATTACCATGCAAGATGGTATGCCGTTTTACAGTACACAAGTGAGCAATGTGCCCCGTTATGTGGTTCGCTCAGGCGCTAATACTGTCGTTACTCAAGGCAATGCCACGGTCACGAGCGTACCTGTGACAAACCAAGTCACCAATCAAACCAGCAGAGTTGACGTCATAGCGGTTCCAACGACCAGCGTGACCGAAGTCTTGCCGGTGACGCCGGTGACCCAGTTGCCCGTCATCAATGCACCAACGACTACTATCGTCACTAACCAACCGGCAACGACGCAAATCGTTTCTACCTCTTTAGATACTTTGCAATTAACCCCAACTTTTAGCACGCCTGATGTGGTTAATGCTCAAACCAAAGTCATGAAAATATTAAAAAATAAAGATGGTCGTGAAGTGGCCGTACCCGCCAATCATATCGCGCCTGGTGACGTCATCGAATATCACACCACTTATACCAATACCACCGCGCAGCCTGTTACCGATATCAATGCCATGGTTTCTCTGCCAAATGGCGTGCAATTAGTGTCACTAAACAGTCCGTTACCAACGCTTGCCACCATGGGCGGCGATAGCTATCAAACTATTCAGCAAGTAGGCAATACTGTGGTTGTAAAAGAAAACTATTCTGGTCTTAAGTGGAACTTGGTTGACCTAAGTCCAAATGCTGCTCAGACCGTCGTTATACGAGCTAAAGTTCAGTAATGACTATCTCATAAAACATCATATTTTACTAAATAATTACTTTAAAGCCTTGCAAACGCGGGGCTTTTGTCATCTTAAAGAAGTATGAATACCAACTATTCTTGTTAATATTTTTAGTGTTCTAGCGACACTAGTTGTCGTCTTGTTTATATAATTATCCTACCTTTACAATGACTTAAGCTTAATTTTGCTAAAATACATACCTATAAATGATTTGGTAAATAGCGCTTATGGCAACCATCAATTATGAACGCCTGCAAGGCAAGCTCAATATCTTAGCAGACGCTGCTAAGTATGATGTCTCTTGCTCATCCTCCGCTGGTACGCGCAAAAACCAAGGCGGTGGTCTTGGTGATGCCTCCGCAACGGGTATTTGCCACAGCTATACCGAAGATGGTCGCTGCGTCAGCCTCCTTAAAATCCTTTTGACTAATCACTGCATCTACGATTGCGCTTATTGTACCTCGCGTAAGAGCAATGACACGCCGCGCGCCGCTTTTAGTGTCGAGGAAGTTGTTGATTTGACCATGCAATTTTATCGTCGTAATTATATTGAAGGGCTTTTTCTCAGCTCAGGTATCTTTAAAAGCGGCGATTATACGATGGAGCGCTTGGTCGAGGTCGCCAAGATACTGCGGACACGTGAGCGCTTTAATGGCTATATTCACCTTAAGACTATTCCGGGCGCGTCAAAAGAATTGCTACTAGAAGCGGGATTGTATGCCGATCGCCTTAGCGTCAATATTGAGATTCCAACCAAATCAGGATTGGCTTTGCTCGCTCCAGAGAAGTCGCATGATGAATTAAAAGCGCCAATGGAAACGGTTAAAACTGAAATTATCACCATCAAAGAGAGCCGTAAAACCCATAAAAAAACGCCTAAATTTGTGCCAGCGGGTCAGACCAGTCAGATGATTGTTGGCGCCAGCAATGAGACCGATTTGCAAGTCATACAGCTATCGAGCCATTTTTATCAGCAATATGATTTAAAACGTGTTTATTACTCAGGTTACGTGCCGATGTTGTCCGATAGTCGTCTGCCAGCGATTGGGACGCCTGTACCGATGATACGTGAAAACCGTCTGTATCAAGCGGATTGGCTGATGCGTTTTTATGGTTTTGGTGCGCACGAAATCGTTGAGCCTGACTCGCCGTTCTTAGATTTGGACTGTGATCCAAAGCTGGCTTGGGCAATCCGCCATCGTGAGCACTTTCCCGTTAATATACAAACCGCCACTTACGAGATGATTGTGCGCATTCCCGGTATCGGTACTAAGACCGCTAAGAAGATAGTCAAAGCGCGTAAGTTTAATCAGTTGACGCTTTATCATTTAAAAAAAATGGGCGCGGCGGTCAATCGCGCTAAGTACTTTATCGCAACAACGGGTAAAAACGAGCATTTGGCGCATTTAACGCGTGATAATTTCCGTCAATATGTACTGGCGCAAACGCAAACCAAATATAAAGATCAGCGCAATGGTCAATTGGCGCTGTTTTAATCAACATGGTTTTAGTCGGCATAGTTTTAATTGTCACTATTTTAAATGGAAACATAAATGTCACAGCTGACGCAAAGTCAAGATTACATTGTCGGTCACTTAACACCCAGTATTGTGCTTTATGAGCCCAGTTTTGAAGGTTGGCTCAGTGCCGTCTTTTATGTCTATACCAATAAGTTACAGGACGATGAATCCCTACAACTAATTGCTCACGACTGCTATATACCATCGTTGATTGCACAGGCAACAAGCGTAGCAACGGATGCAGACAACGCCGAACGTGTACTAACCAAGCTGCATAAACTCTTAGGTCGCTCAGGTATGCGCAATATCCTCTGGGGATTTTTATCAGAAAAAGCTCATATCGGCACCACTTTATTTCAAGTAATCAAATACGCCATTGACTACCCTAGCCGCCATATTATGGAAGATTTGGGTAACCTAAATGTTTTAGAATTGGTACAAACCGTCAAATCGGTCGGCCGAGAAAAACACCGCATGGAAGCCTTTGTGCGCTTTGAGCATACCACTGACGATATCTACTTTGCCCGCGTTGAGCCTGATTTTAATGTACTGCCTTTGATTGGTGAGCATTTTCGTCAGCGCTACCAAGACCAGCATTGGGCGATTTATGATGTGGCGCGCGGCTATGGCATTTATTATGACAAAAGTAAAAGCACGCCGTCGCGCCCTGCTGCCCTGCAAACCATCACTAACCTAGATGATGCGGTACTGCGTAATCCTGCCAGCATTCATAGTAAGGACGAACAGCGTTATCAAAAGTTTTGGCAAGGCTACTTTACTAATGTCAATATCAAGGAGCGTAAAAACCCACGGCTACATAAGCAATATCTGCCGCAGCGCTATTGGAAATATCTTAGTGAAAAGCAAGTGCTACCAAATGCTGAGCATTTACAAAAACGTCGCTAGTTTAGTAACGTTACCTATTGCCAACTGCTTATTCTTAGCTAAAAAACTCTTACTCTCAGCTAAAAAAGTATGGCAAATTTGACCTTATCTTTTTATCTTGGTGGTTGAGTTTTCGGCACTTTTAACTGACAATAGCAGCTTGATATCCTATTTGGTGACCGACGCTATTATGAAAGTTATGCGCTTACTGTCGTCCTTAAAGCATGATGAATCCGAGCGCGGCATTTTTCATCTGGGTCGCGCTTTGGTTAAAAATGGTCATACTTCCATTATCATTGCCAGCGCCGATGAAGAAAATGACTTGGTCAAACGCCTAAAGCGCGATGGTAATATTTACCATCAGCTGTATATGAATAAGAAATCTTGGCTGTCGCTGCTACAAGTCGCCCCGCTGCGCCGCCTGATTGAAAAATACGATCCTGATGTCATTCATGTGCATTCGCGCACCCCTGCATGGATATTGCATTTGGCCTTGCGCCGCGCCCGCCTCAAGCGTCGTCCCAAACTGGTCTCGACCATGTACGGTTTTTATCCGATTAATAAGTACTCGCAAGCGCTGCTCGATGTCGATACCATCATCACGGTCTCCGATAGCGTCACCAATTATTTAAAAAAAGGCCTACGCCGTGAGGAGCTAGAGCCTAAAGTTATTAAGCGCATCTACCGCGGTGTCGATACGCGCCGTTATCCGTATCGACACAACCCTTCTGTGTATTGGCTGCGGCATACGTTTGCCGAATACCCTGAACTTGAACATAAAAAATGGCTGGTTTTTCCGACCATTATTGGCAATGAATATGGGCAGGAATGGCTGATTGATATCTTGGGTAATCTGCAAGAACAATTTCCCAATATTCACGTCATTATTATGGACGATGATTACCGCGAAGGTGATGTGGCGCATGAAGATTTTCGCCAACGCAGCAATACGCTTGGACTGTCTGAGCGCATAACTTACGTCGGCAGCAAACGTAATGACATGCGCGAATGGCTGTCGGCGGCCAATATCGTCATGGCGTTGGCCAACGAGCCAGAATCGATTGGCATCAATGCCCTGCAAGCAATTCACTTAGGTACGCCAGTCATTGGCTGGGATCAAGCGGCCTTTAGCGAGATACTACAGCCACTTTATCCGCAAGGATTGGTCAAAAAATACAACGCCAAAGCGCTCTGTAAAGCGGTGCGCAACCAGCTAGAGAGTGTCACCCGTCCTGAGATGACCAATAAATTCACCATGCGTGAGATGATTGAACAAACCCTACTCGTCTATCAAGAGTTATATGACCAATCGCTTGCAGAAGAACAAGCGCAGGCGGATGCAGCGGCGATTAAAAAAATTAAGAAAAGTCTGAAACCAATGACAAAACCTTTTGATAAACCTTCTGATCGTTTAGTCAATCAAGAGCCTGCGCTACCCATTACTCTCAAAAAGGATAAAATAATAGCGCAAGATAACGCGGTTATGAAATCTGATAAAGAAGTTGTGCAACATAAAGACAGTATCACTTTAAAGGATAAAAAACTGGATAATGCCTCTTTAGATAAGCACGCTTTAAAGAATGATGCGTTAGATAATAAACCGTTATAAAATGCCAATCTCGCTAACGGTTTGGTGCAAGATTATTGGTTGATAAGATTGATGCTGTGAATATGTAAAGAAAGCCTAACGCTTACGCTAGGCTTTCTTTATTTTGAACAAATCTTATTTTTATTTAGGCGGATTATCTTTCAACCATAGCTGATTGACGATTTTTAACTCGCGTAGCTCTTCTGCCATAATAGCTTCACTGATGCCTGGATATTTGACGACGGCATAGCTATAAAGACCGATACCAAGCGCTGTCCAACCAAAGAAAATCCACCACTCGATAGCGCTCAGCGCTGACGGCATGCCCGGCATATATAAGATGAGCAAGCCAATGCCCAGTACGATGGTAAACATACCGACCAATTTACCCGCTGGCACTCTAAACGGGCGCACCATATCTGGCTCACGGTAGCGCAAGACTAAGAAAGAGATGGCGACACAGGTATAAGCAATCACGATACCAAAACCACCAGCATCAACAATCCATACTAGCATCTTACGACCAAATAATGGCGCAAGCGTCGCTAGACCACCAATCAATAAAATGGCGTTTTTTGGCGTCTTATACTTCGGATGTAGCTTACCCAAAAATGCAGGCAACATATGGGCTTTTGACATGGCATAAAGTAAGCGACTGCCACCGATTAAAAACGCGTTCCAACTCGATAAAATGCCTAATACACCGCCAATGACTAGTAAAATACCCGCCCATTTGCCATGCCACGCATTGGTCATCGCGTCAGCGGTCGCCAAGGTTGAGCCTTGTGCTTGAATGAGCGGCAAAGTGCGACCGACACTCCATGCTACGCCGACATACCACATCACCGCAATAATAATAGAGACAATCAAAAACTTACCGATATTAGGACGGGTCAGATCAATCTCTTCGGCCGCTTGCGGAATCACGTCAAAACCAACAAACATAAACGGCACCATGACAATCACCGTCATCATACCGCCGATACCACCGATAAAGGCAGGCGCTTGCACAGCGGTTGAATTTGCAGGATTGTAAATTACCGCACCAATAAACAATAACGTACCGACAAATAAAATACCGAGTACGGCTGTTTTTTGGAACCAAGCGCTGACTTCCATGCCGCGAATATTAAGCCAAGTGACGATGATTGAGCCTAGCATACCGACGCCAACCCACGTGGCATAAACGTCCCAGCCCGCTATCGTCCACAGATAGCCTTGGTTGTAATTGGGAATAAAATACTCGACCACCGTTGGCAGGGCGACCGCTTCAAACGCCACCACCGAAAAATACCCAAATAAAATGCTCCATGAGCAGATAAAGGAGATATTTACCCCCAGCGCTCGATGCGTATAAGTATGCTCGCCGCCTGTAATCGGCATAGAAGCGGCCAGCTCAGCATACGTCACACCGATTAGTATCACGGCCAAACCGCCTATCAAAAACGCCAGCATTGCGCCCCACGTTCCTGCAGACAAAATCCAACCGCCAGCCAAGACTACCCAGCCCCAGCCAACCATAGCACCGAATGCTAAGGCAATAATATCTAGCGTCCCTAACGATTTTTTTAATTCAGACATAACCTACTCCTTGTCTGTGTGTCATCCGTGTGAACCTTTGATGGTTACACTATCTTTTGTTTAGCGGGATAGTACCCTTCATAATTATCATATATCCCTTTTTGTCCATGCCGTCGTTTGTATCTTGCTTAATAGGCAAACGACAAAAACAGCAACGGCGTCTTGACTTGCAAGACGCCGTTAGAAAAAATGTACTCAAAGCGAGTGCCATCATGGGCAATCTTGCTGTATAGACCTAACCCTACCAACCAAGAACACCGCTTGATTGACAAGGGTACATCACACCATACAGGATTCAATCGTAAGCCAAGGTAGATGACCACCGATTGAGTTAAAAACATAAACTAGGCGGTTAAGATATTTTTGATGATATCTAGGCCTTCTTGGAGTACTTCATCTTCGACTGTCAGCGGCACCATCACACGGATGGCATTGCCGTACATGCCGCAAGAGGCAAGCAGCAAGCCTTGCTCAAAGGCTTTGGCTTTTAGATCAGCAGTTGCTGCGGCATCCGGCTTGCCATCTCTGTCGATTAGCTCAAACGCTAACATCGCGCCTTTATGGCGAATATGACCGATGCTGCTTAGGTTCAAATCTTTTAAAAATGCTTCGATTTTGTCACCAATCTCGATACTGCGCTCAAGCAGATTTTCTTCTTCAATCACTTCCATGACAGCAAGCGCAGCCACACAAGCCAATGGGTTACCAGAATACGTACCGCCCAAACCGCCGACTTGCGCGGCGTCCATGATATCAGCGCGACCGATAACGGCAGAAATAGGATAGCCACCCGCTAAGCTTTTAGCACTGGTCATCAGATCCGGCTCAACGCCCAATTGCTCAGACGCAAACAAGGTACCGGTACGAGCAAAACCACACTGGACTTCATCAAAAATCAGCACGATACCATGCTCATCGCAAATCTCGCGCAGCGCTTTGGCAAACGATGGTGTCACTTGATGGAAACCGCCCTCGCCTTGTACGGGCTCAATAATCATCGCCGCCACTTCACTTGGATCGATGTCCGCTTGGAAAATCATCTCAAGGCTATGCAATGCTTGTGCCTCGGTAACGTTTAGCTCTTCTGCTGGAAATAACGCATGGAACACAGGACCTGGCATCGGACCAAAGTTCTTTTTGTATGGCAATACTTTACCCGTTAGGCTCATGCACATTAGCGTACGACCATGCCAACCACCAACGAAAGAGATGACACCCGGACGACCGGTTTTTGCACGGGCAATTTTGATACAGTTTTCGACCGCTTCTGCGCCCGTAGTCAAGAACAGGGCTTTTTTCGGACCGCTGATAGGCGCTTTTTCGCAAAGCTTTTCAGCAAGCTCGACGTAGCATTCATAGTTAACCATTTGCGCGGCAGTATGGGTAAATTTGTCTAGCTGCTCGTGCACACGCTGGGTGATTTTTGGATGGCTGTGACCGGTATTCAGTACTGAGATACCACCGACAAAGTCAATATAACGATTGCCTTCGATATCCCACACTTCTGAGTTTTTTGCTTTTTCGGCAAAAATAGGAAAGGCAATGCCAAGGCCTGTTGGCAAAACAGCTTTACGGCGCGCAAGTAATGATTGATTGGTAGTCATAAGAATATCCTTTTCTTTTTTCTTTACGTAGATGCCAATGATGGTATGGCGGTTTATAAAATAAGCCGTGGCTAAATTTAGGATTTATGCTATTGAATCCCGTTAAATGCTAGGTGAAAATCTATAAAAAACAAATGGTTAAAATATAAAACAGCTAACCATTAGCTTTAACTATTAACTAATATCAGAGCACCAATATTTGGTCACGACATATTCTTCAATGCCGTATTTTGAGCCTTCACGGCCAAAGCCTGATTGCTTAACGCCGCCAAATGGTGCGACTTCGGTAGAGATAAGCCCAGTATTATGACCGATGATGCCGTACTCTAAACCTTCAGTGACACGCCATGACCGTGCATAGCTGCCGCTGTAAAAATATGCAGCCAAACCATAAATGGTATCGTTGGCTTGACGAATGACATCGGCTTCATCTTTAAAGGTAAAGATAGTAGCGATAGGACCAAATATTTCCTCAGAAGCGATATCCATGTCACTGCTGATATCGGTAATCACGGTTGGGTTATAAGACAGCTCTGATGCGCCGTTGGTGCTACCGCCTGTGATAAGGGTTGCGCCTTTATCTAGCGCGTCTTTGAGCAGCGCTTGAACTTTATCCAACGCTTTTTTGTTAATTAAAGGACCAATATCCACGCCTTCATCCATGCCGTTACCGACATTAAGCTCAGCGACTTTTTTCACAAAGACGTCGAGGAATTTGTCTTTGATACTATCTTGCACGTAGACACGGTTGGCACAAACACAGGTTTGACCCGCGTTACGATACTTAGACGCAATTAAGCCTTCAGCAGCTTTTTCAAGATCGGCATCATCAAAGACGATAAATGGCGCATTGCCACCGAGCTCTAATGACAGTTTTTTGATGGTTGGGGCACATTGTGCCATCAAGATTCGACCGACTTCAGTAGAGCCAGTAAATGACAGTTTATGAATGCGTGGATCGCCGGTTAGAATATCGCCGATGGTTGAAGATTTGCCCGTGACGACTTGAATAACGCCTGCTGGAATACCGGCTTGCTCAGCCAATACCGCTAATGCCAATGCAGAAAATGGCGTTTCGGTCGCAGGTTTGATAATCATGGTACAGCCTGCCGCTAGTGCAGGAGCTGCTTTACGGGTAATCATCGCTGCTGGAAAGTTCCAAGGCGTGATGGCCGCGCAAACACCGACCGGCTGTTTTAAGATGACATGGCGCAATTGGGTTTGATTGGCAGGGATAACATCGCCGTATACGCGCTTACCTTCTTCAGCAAACCAGCGGATAAAGCTATTGGCATAACCAACTTCCCCGCGTGATTCGGTTAAAGGCTTGCCTTGCTCGGCGGTCATAATGATGGCCAAATCTTCTTTATTGGCATCGATAAGGTCGGCCCACTTTTGCAGTAGTTCCGCACGCTCTTTGGCTGTTTTGGCCGCCCACGTGATTTGCGCCTCATGAGAAGCAGCAACCGCGTCATTGACATCATCGGTCGTCAGGCTTGGCACGTTACCGATAATATCTCCGCTAAAAGGATTGCTCACCTCAAGAGTAGTAGCATCGCTGGAATCAAGCCAACCGTCTTTGATAAAGCACTGCTGTTTGAGTAGGTCTGGGTTTGATAGTTGTAGCGTATTTGACTGTTGTGACATGTTGACACTCCTTGTCAGTGTTATTTTGCAAATAAGGTTTGCAGATTTATAGTGATAAACGAATAGCTAAAAATAGGAATGAAAATAAAAGGTTATGACTTAAATAATTATTGATAACTTGTTATTTGTTCAATATAATGAACATGTATTCTATATATGAGACATCATTATAAGAATGATAATCCCCTATTTGCAACCTTTATTATCAATTTTGTGCTGATTTATCATTTTATTTTGCTACTCCCTTAATTTTATCGTCTTTTATAGGTTTCTTATGAGCACCACTGCCGTTCCTGCTTTGGACAAAACTTTTCAGATTTTAGATTTAATAACTGACAGCGCCCAACCTTTAACGGCGGCGCATATTGCAAAAGCGCTTAACCTGCCTCGTAGCTCAACCCACAATATTTTGCAAAGTTTATTAGCCAAACATGTCATCTATAAAGACAGCGACAGCCGCTTTCATTTGGGCTCGTATTTGATGTATTGGGCGGGCAAATATGAGCAGCAGCAAGGCGTCATCCAGCTATTCAAAGACCTTATTGTCCAGTATCCTATTCTACTTCAGCATACCGTTACCTTATCCAAGCTCGATTTTGGTGAAGTGGTGTTTTTGGCTTGTCATGAAGCGCCGGCGCCGCTTGGCTTTACCTTTCGCGCTGGTGTGCGCGTACCGGCAGTATTCTCTGCCACTGGTAAAGCCATGCTTTCCACCTTTTCTATGGACAGCATAAAATCCATTTATGCCAGCGGTTTCCCTACGCCTATTACCAAATATGGTGTCGATAATTTTGCAGATTTATCCACCGAGCTGACGGCTATTAAAAACAGTCGTATCTCACTTGATGATGGGCAACTGCGCGAAGGTATGTATTGCTTAGGTACTTATATTCGTAACGCTTCAGGTAATGCGATTGCCGGTATGGCAGTCAGCTTTTTGCAAGCAGAATATGAATCCAAGCGAGCTGAGGTCAGTGCGGTACTGATTGAATTGGCAGAGCAAATTGAGCAGCGTTTGGGTTTTAAGGACGAGCATTAAACAATTCCATCGGCTTTAAGCTTGGCAATCATCTCGCTGTCATAGCCCAAATCAGCAAGTGTGCTATCGGTATGTTCGCTCAATTGCGGTGGCGGCGACCGATAAGTAATCGGTGAGGCGGATAATTTAATCGGGCTACCTAGTGCTCGAACAGGGCTACCTTGCGCAGCAAAATCAACCACCATCTCACGTGCCAGCGCTTGTGGCATCGCCAATGCCTCAGCGATATTATGAATCGCCCCGCACGGAATACCTGCTTTATCTAACACCTCTAACCAATAGCTGCGCGGTTGCTCGGCAAACTGCTTGCTCAGCTCATCACAAAGTAGTTCACGATTGGCAACGCGCTGTGGATTGGTCATAAAGCGTTCGTCCGTATTCCAATCAACGCCCAATACGTTACAAAGCTTGGCAAACTGACTGTCGTTACCGCAGGCTAAGATAAAGTGCGCGTCACCCTCCCCAGCAAACACTTGGTAAGGGACGATATTGGGATGCTGGTTACCAAGTCTCGGCGGGATTTTGTCGGATGCCAAATAATTCATACCGACGTTGGCCAGCATCGCAAGCGCGCTATCAAGCAATGCCACATCGACATGCTGCCCAAGTCCGGTATTTTGACGGGCTAATAGAGCGGCTTGAATGCCAATGGTCAGCTGTAACCCTGCAAACAAATCAACGACTGCCACGCCTACCTTATGCGGTTCGCCATCGCTTGGACCGGTGATGCTCATCAGCCCTGATAGACCTTGAATAATATAGTCATAACCGGGACGCTTGGCATCAGGCCCTGTCTGGCCAAAACCAGTCAACGACGCGTAAATCAAGCGCGGATTGTCTTGTTTTAGACTGTCGTAATCTAAGCCGTATTTTTTTAGTCCGCCAACCTTAAAGTTTTCAACGACAATATCGCTGCTAGCGACAAGCTGTTTGATAATGGTTTGTCCGGCAGGTGTGGTGATATCGACGGTGAGGGATTTTTTATTGCGGTTAATAGTGGCGTAATAAGCAGAAGTGTCATCGCTGAATTTTGGCGGCGCCCAATGCCGCGTTTCATCTCCAATATGCGGACGTTCGACCTTGATGACTTCAGCGCCCAAATCTGCAAGTACTTGGGTACAAGAAGGACCGGCCAATACTCTCGATAAGTCGAGCACCTTAATACCGTGCAATGCACCTTTTGCCATATCCGTCATAATAATCCCTTATTGTGTCGCGTATTTTTTGATTTTTTGATGATAAAATTGTTCTTCATCATTTAATGGCCAAGCAGTTAAATGATGAAAAACAACTGAAAAACGTACGCTACTGTTTAAAATCTGCTTATAGGAAGCCAAACAGTAGCGCACGTAATTAGCTAATAACGCTTAATAAAACGCTTGAATACCCGTCTGCGCACGACCTAGGATAAGCGCATGAATATCATGTGTACCTTCGTAGGTGTTGACCGCTTCTAAGTTCATGACGTGACGGATAATATGGAACTCATCCGAGATGCCGTTGCCGCCGTGCATATCACGCGCAACACGCGCGATATCGAGCGCCTTACCGCAGTTATTACGTTTAATGAGTGAAATCATCTCAGGCGCGGCATTGTCTTCATCCATCAGACGACCGACGCGTAACGCCGCTTGTAAACCTAAAGCGATTTCCGTCTGCATATTGGCAAGCTTCAATTGCACAAGCTGGGTTGCGGCAAGTGGACGACCAAATTGCTTACGGTCTAGCGTGTATTGACGCGCCGCTTTCCAGCAAAATTCAGCCGCGCCCATTGCGCCCCATGCAATACCATAACGGGCTTTATTTAAGCAACCAAATGGCCCTTTTAGACCACGGATATCTGGGAAAGCATTGGCCTCAGGGACAAATACCTTGTCCATGACGATCTCACCAGTCACTGAAGCACGTAGTGAAAACTTACCTTCAATCTTCGGCGCTGATAAGCCTTTCATGCCTTTATCTAAAACAAAACCGCGAATCTCATCGGCGTCGTCTTTTGCCCAAACGACAAATACATCAGCGATAGGACTGTTGGTAATCCACATCTTATTACCCGTCAGCTCATAACCGCCATCAACTGCGCGCGCACGGGTCGACATCGAGGCCGGATCTGAGCCTGAATCTGGTTCCGTCAGACCAAAACAGCCGACATACTCGCCAGTGGCAAGCTTCGGTAGATACTTTTCTCTTTGCTCTTCGGTGCCATATGCCCAAATAGGATGCATGACTAAACTCGACTGCACGCTCATCGCCGAACGATAACCTGAATCCACCGCTTCGACCTCTTTGGCAATCAGACCGTAGGCAACACTTGATAAACCGGCACAGCCATAACCTTCAATCGTTACGCCAAGTAAACCCATCTCACCCATTTGACGCATGATATTACGATCAAAGTTCTCGTTACGATTGGCCTCTAAAATGCCAGGCATCAGCTCTTTTTGAAAAAACTGACGGGCGCTGTCCGTGACCATGCGCTCTTCATCAGTTAATTGGTCGCGTAATAAAAACGGATCTTCCCAATCGAAACTTGGACGCTTAGATGTTGCCATGTAGAACTCCTTGTTATCAGTCTTCCTGACCGATGAGTAGTGATTAATGAGTAAATCGTTTGTATAAATGATTGACTTGTTAATTCTGCTGTGCGAAACTTAGTTTCATAATTAAATCTATTTAAGCAAAGTTTTATGACGCTGTAAACCTTTATCAAAAAAAATGAGCATAAAATGACAGAGAATATATCGGCAGCTCTGCCACTACTCGATCGAATGACCACTATTCTTGAGCAAAGTAAGGACGATAACGATAGGCAGTTTGTCACCGCACTGGGCCGTGGACTGACTTTATTGGCAGCCTTTGAGCAGCATGAGCAGCTTAGCCATCAGCAATTGTGCCAGATGACCGCCTTGCCAAAAGCCACTATTACTCGGCTTATTCATACCTTGATGACGCTTGGGTTTTTACGTATAACCGAGCACGGACAATATCAGCTGGGCAGTAGCGCGGTGCGATTAAGTGCCACCGCGTGGAGTCGACATGACATGGTGGCAACTGCTGAACCATTGCTGCGGCAATTTGCAAGTAGCAATGAGGTATCGGTGAATTTGGCAACCGAAGTCGAAGGAGAAATGCGCTATCACGCTTGCTGTCGTAGCCCTGCTCGCCTGTCGGTCAATTTGCAAGTCGGCTCAGCCGTGCCTGTCGCCCGCACTGCCATTGGTCGCGCTTTTTATGCAGCGAGCTCGCCAGCGAGAAAGGCGGTGATTCGTAGTAATCTACAAGAGCATTTATCTAAAGAAGAGTATGACCGCGCGCAATCTGCGTTAACCGAGGCGACAGAGCATTATGCAAAATACGGCTATACGGTATCAGATGGTGAGTTTTCTACCGATATATTGGCAGTTGCTGTTGGCGTCTTTGACATCGCAACTGGGCAGTATGCATATTCACTCAATGCCAGTGTGCCAAGTGCCAATTGGCAAGCGGAAGAATATGCAGCAATGATTGTGCCGAAATTGCAGGTGTTGGCTGAAAGGGTTGGCAATGGGGTTTAGAAAAGCTGAGTGGATTTATTTATTTTTTAGCGGCGTATAAAGGTGTTGGTAATGCGATGAGACACAAAATGATTTGGTGGAAGTGCTATATAGTTTTCGGCATATAAAAACAATCTAATACAATTAAAATACTATAGATCTATCATTTAATAACTAATTCAATTTAGATCGATCACATCATAAACATTGTAAGTCGTTTGAGCGATAGGTTTTAAATCTGAATCAAATTGATAAAAGCGCACATCGTAACTACCTACTTGCCAACCATCAGTCGGGACAAAGCTTACCCAATTATGATCACTACTTGCTGAGATGTTTTTCTTTTCAAACAAGAGAACTTGTCCCGTTTGGTTATTTATCCATTTGACGAAGACGTATTTATCAGCAGGTACCTGACCACGGGTATCAAGATGCGCGTATATTTTCGCAAACTTAGTGACTTGGTTGGTATCGGCACTTACTTCTGGCATAAAGTAATCAAAACTTACTTTAGCAGTGCCAACTAGTTTTTGATTATCGTTTGGGTTATAAAGCTCTTCAATAGCACGTTCTGCAAATCGTCTTTTATCCTGAATAACATCAATTGAATCAACTGTCATAAATTTATTTATATATTGTTCAAGCGCATAATCAGGCATATTGTTTATAATTGCTTTGGCTTGCTCCTCAGAGTAATCATTAAGAATGATTTTACTACTATCGCTCTTATTAATTATTTTCTGCGGTAATGTACCAATATCCATATCATTCTGATCGCCATAATTATCAGCTAACTGACTAAATTGCGTTTCTTGATATATTGCTTTATTAGTAAATGCAGTATCCATTTGTTGCTTACTCATCGCAATATATGTGACAAAGACACCGAACAAAAATGAGAACAGAATAGTAGAAAATGTAAAGACGGTATTTTTCATAGAAACAATTACTTAAGCGCAAATGATAAGTATAAAAAAGGCACAACAGAATGGTTGCACCTTTTTATGAGCTACAAACTGACAGATTAACGACAACTAAATTTGTAGCCATTTAAAGTAATGCTACCGCCAGCTTTGATATTGTCACCTATACTAGCTCCACCACTAGCTGAACAATTTAAATTATATCTTTTGCCTTGGCTATTATTGAAGCTAGAAATAGGAATTAAACAAGCGCTACCCTTTTTACCATATACATTGACACCTTCTGTTTCACAAGGATTGGTAACAGAAGGATCAATAGGATTTGCTGGGTTGGCATTGGTAGCAATTAGCTTACAGTTAGCGGTGCAGGTTTTGTCATCGTCGCATAAACTATAAGCTTCTCTAGTAGAGCAGGTATACCTGTTACCACTTACCAAGGTCTTATTACCAATAAAACCCTGATTACTTGCATCTGACGAGCTATCACTATCACCGCCACAGGCTGATAAAAACAGTGCAGAACAAATGACAAATGAACTAAAAATATTTTTCAATTTACATTCCTTATAAAAAGTATAGGGCTAGAATTATGTTGATTATACTTCTAAACTTTTTCAAATTGAACTTCATTATGAAATTAATTTTTGATATCAATAATAAGTAAGAGTTAAAAACCTATAATAAATAAGAGAGAATAACCATGAAACTCGCCGAAGCCCTCCTCATCCGTAGCGATATGCAAAAAAAGCTCGCCCAAATTAAAGGGCGTATTCGTAGCAATGTCAAAGTCCAAGAAGGCGATACGCCAAACGAAGACCCAAACGCGCTGATGATTGAAGCCAGTCAAGTCATTACTGAATTATCGGCTTTGATTGAACGTATTCACCGAACTAACGCTGTCGCTCAGTCCAATGAAGGTCGATCGATGCTGACACTATTGATCGAACGTGATACCTTAGAGATGCGCCATAAGCTATTGATTGAGGCCATTGAAGCCACTGATACCGAGGTTGACCGTTATAGCCCTCGCGAGATTAAATGGCATATCATGGTTTCGGTTGCCGGTTTACAAAAACAAGCCGACGACATCGCGATGAAGCTGCGCAAAATTAATATTTTCATTCAAGCCAATAACTGGCAAATTGACCTTGTAGAATAAGTATTTTTAAACCATTGATATGAGAATTTTCTGTCCGTTTTATTTATTTAACAATACTATTCGATAATAAACGGATAGACTGCCCCTTTGGAACCGACTGGGCGAGTGTCAGACCCCAAACCGCCACAGCAGGGGGTTGAAAACATACTGTAGTGGCTGCTACGCGTTGCGGGCAAACGCTTTTTTTACCATTCATGCCCTGCACCCGTCACAACCCACAAGGCACTATTTAGACCTTACTACCAGACACTGACAGTCGGTTTCAATCTTATTTTTAATGCTTTTCGTTATTGCCATTGAGTGCCTTTTCCTTATCTTCGTAGCCAAATCATCAGCAGAAAATCATTTGAAATAATCAATCAGAGCCGATTACATCTAAAAACTGTTATAGTAGAATCACTTTAAAATTGATACAGTGCGACTGGGATGAATTTTTCGTAGCCTCTGTGATAACAGCAAGCAAGGAAAATTTATACCAGTCGCACATAGCTATAACGTATCGCTTTTATTTTGCACTGACTATATTTCGAGCGCAAAATTAGCACTCTGTTACCCAATTAAACCATCGCAGTGATATCATATGTGTATGATGTACGCGATAAATTTAAGCATTTAATCCATTCTTAATAACCATGTTTATGACATGGTTATTTTGTTATGGATACTTTGTTTTTTATCATTGCGTTTTTATTATTTACGTAACACTGTTGAGTATCGTTATGCCCCAATCTCGTACCAATCTAAACCCAAAACCCAAACAGGATTCTCCTTATTTAGTTGGCGTCATGTTGCGCTACAGTACTTTTGCCGCTGCGACCCTGCTGTTTATAGCAGGGCTGTTATTGATGAATTGGTGGCTGATTATTCTTGGCGGATTGGGTGTGGGTTTGGGGATTTATGATGTCATACAGGCAAAGCATGCCATCTTAAGAAACTATCCAGTCGCCGGGCATATTCGCTATGTGCTTGAAGATTTTCGCCCTGAAATTCGCCAGTATTTATTAGAAAATGACAAAGAACAAGTGCCGTTTTCACGCCAGCAGCGCGCACTGGTGTATCAACGAGCCAAAAACGTCAGTGATACCAATGCTTTTGGTACGCTTGATAATTTATACGCGCACGGTAAAGAATGGTTTTTGCAATCAGCGGTCAGCCAACCGTTAGAAAATAAAGACTTTCGTATTATCGTGGGCGGTGAGCGCTGTCAACAGCCGTATGATATGTCGGTATTTAATATCTCAGCGATGAGCTTTGGGAGTTTATCGGCCAATGCCATTATGGCGCTTAATCAAGGCGCTAAATTGGGCGGCTTTACTCATGATACTGGCGAAGGCGCCATCAGCCCTTATCATCGTAAGTTTGGTGGCGATTTAATCTGGGAGCTGGGCACCGGTTATTTTGGCTGCCGTGATGAGCTTGGCAATTTTGATCCGCAGTCCTTTGCCGAACAGGCAACCGATCCGCAAGTAAAAATGATTGAGATTAAACTCTCACAAGGTGCAAAACCTGGTCAAGGCGGCGTACTGCCAGCAGAAAAAATCACGCAAGAGATTGCCGATACGCGCCACGTACCGATGGGCAAAGACTGCGTGTCGCCCTCGTCACACAGTGCTTTTAGCACGCCGCGCGAGTTGGTGACTTTTTGGCAGCAGCTGCGTGATTTATCAGGTGGCAA
Organism: Psychrobacter sp. YGAH215; assembly: GCF_007280595.1. Lineage (NCBI taxonomy): Bacteria > Pseudomonadati > Pseudomonadota > Gammaproteobacteria > Moraxellales > Moraxellaceae > Psychrobacter > Psychrobacter sp. YGAH215. The sequence goes on from NZ_VKLR01000010.1 coordinate 63,057, forward strand.
GCCCGTCGGCTTTAAGCTGTGTGTCGGTCAGCCGTGGCAGTTTATGGCAATCGTAAAAGCCATGATAGAGGTGGACAATTACCCTGACTTTATCATCATTGACGGCGCAGAAGGCGGTACAGGTGCAGCGCCCGTTGAATTTATGGACAACGTCGGTATGCCGATGGTTGAAGGCTTTATGCTCGTGCATAATACTTTGGTTGGTGCGGGTATTCGCGATAAGATTAAGCTTGGCGTTAGTGGTAAAATCGTCTCAGGCTTTGATATTGCGCGTATGATTGCGTTGGGTGCTGACTGGTGTAACTCGGCGCGCGGCTTTATGTTTGCCGTTGGTTGTATCCAATCGCGCTCATGTCATACCAACACTTGCCCGACTGGCGTTGCTACCCAAGACCCGTATCGCCAAAAAGCTCTTGATGTACCAAGTAAAGCTGAGCGCGTGGCAAGTTTTCATAAAAATACGCTAAAATCACTTGCCAGTATCGTTGGTGCGGTTGGTCTTCAGCATCCAAGCCAATTACAGCCGTATCATATCGCCCGCCGTTTAGACGATGGCCAGATTAAGCTGTTATCGAAGTTTTTTTACTTTGCCGACCAAGGCGCCCTGCTTGAGGAAAATGCTCGCGCCGACGTCTTTAACCAAATGTGGGTGATGGCAAATCCTGATAGCTTCCTTGCCAATAACGATGCGCTGATTGCTTATAACAAAGACTCGCGTGATAAAGGTAAAGAAACCAATGCCCCAACCACCCAGCACCCCGATGATTCGGTAGATCTCATCGATGGTGGTCTGTTAATTGGTAACGTCAATAATACTTTCCGCGAAATTCCGCCATTAGACGACTAAGGATTATGGCGTTTTTTAGACCATCTAACGTTATCCTATAAAAAGATAAGTCATCGATGCCAAGTTCTATATTTAGGTTTCCTTACTCATTGTTGGCGGCAGCGCTGGTTGCATTAAGCATCAGCGCTTGCCAGCCGACAGAAGATAATAACCATGACGCGATAAGTAGTGATGGCAAAAATTGGTCATGTCAGGCGCAAAACACGCCCTTTGCCTATAGCGTTTGCCGTATTGATGCAAAGGCGCTGACCGACACGCGTTATTCATTACAGCTATTTTGGCAACAGAGCGATAGCAATGCTGATAACAACCAGCCGCTACTGACTTTTGATGCTTTACTAGCGGCGCTACCTTCTAACCAAACCCTTAACTTTGCCATGAATGCTGGCATGTATAATGAAAATTATGCGCCGATTGGCTATACGGTTATCGAAGGTAAAGAGCTGCGCGCATTAAATATCAAAGAAGGCGGCGGCAACTTTCATCTGTTGCCCAACGGCGTCATGTGGTGGGATAAATCTGGCAAAGTACAGATTACCGAAAGCAAAACGCTAGACAGCCAGCTCAAAAATGGCAATACGCAGCCTTGGTATGCGACGCAATCGGGTCCTATGTTAGTCATCAATAATGAGATTCACCCGCAGTTTAAGCCTAACAGCACTTCGCTTAAGCTACGTAATGGCGCAGGTGTTTGCAGTGATGGCAGCATACAATTTGTCAATAGCGAGGCGCCGGTGAGCTTTTATCAATTTGCCGCGCTGTTTAAAGATGAATTAAGCTGCCCAAATGCCTTATTTTTAGATGGCGGTATCGCTTCGGCACTCTACGCACCGACTATTGATAAGCACGATAAAAAAGACATGGGCGTGATGATTGGGCTGATAGAAACGAAAAATTAGAAACAAAGAATTAGCAAAGCAAGAGTAAAAACAGAAATTAGAAATGAAAAAATAGCCGCTATATTTTATAACGGCTATTTTTATGCGTGTTTACAAAATAAATAAAGCAAATGATTCTTACAACTGTCCCTTAGCGCGCCAGATAATTGGTCATCTCTTCCACACCATGTAAGGTCATCGGATACATTTTATTGTTGAAGATTTTTTTAATCTCAACGATGGTTTGGGTGTAATTCCAATACGCAGGATTTTCAGGATTGAGCCAAGCGACTTTATCAAAATGCGCCAGTACCCGTTTTAGCCAGACGATGCCCGCCTCATTATTCATATATTCGACACTACCGCCAACCGTCATCAGCTCATACGGCGACATCGACGCATCCCCGACAAATATCACCCGATATTCGCGACCATAGGTATTGAGCAGCTCATAAGTCGGCATCGGAGCGCTGTGGCGACGATTATTGTCTTTCCAGACATAATCATATAAGCAGTTATGAAAGTAAAAAAACTCTAAGGTTTTAAACTCATTTTTAGCCGCAGAAAACAACTTTTCCAATGCTTCGACGTGAACATCCATACTGCCACCAACATCAAATAGCATCAGCACTTTGACGCGGTTGCGGCGCTCAGCTTGCATATGAATATCGAGCACACCTTTTTTGGCGGTACGCTTAATGGTTTCGTGAATATCTAGCTCATCGGCGCTGCCGGTACGGGCAAACTGACGCAAGTTGCGCAGTGCCATTTGGATTTGGCGCGTGCCAAGCTGATTGTCATCATCGAGATTGCGATATTTACGCTGCTCCCACACTTTGGCAGCGCTGCGTTTACGTGACTCACCGCCGACGCGCACGCCTTCTGGATGGTCGCCATAGGCACCAAATGGTGACGTGCCGCCAGTGCCGACCCATTTACTGCCACCTTGATGACGCTCTTTTTGCTCTTTAAGACGCTCTTCAAGCGCTTTCATCAGCTCTTCAAGCGAGCCGTATTTTTTCAGCAAGCGCCGCTGCTCTTCGGTCAGATTTTTTGGATCAAGCTTTAAATCTAGCCACTCTTTCGGAATATCCGTCAACTTTGCGAGCAGCTCATCCATATCAAGACTATCGACGCCCTCAAAATAATCTGCCATAGCACGGTCAAATTTATCAAAGTGACGCTCGTCTTTGACCATACAAAGCCGAATCAGTCGATACATATCCTCGCGACTGGCAAAAGTAGATAGCTCTGGGTTTTCAGGATGCGGCTGCATCATCAGCCCTTGATCTAAGGCCGCGTTTAGGTCAAGCAGCTCACGCGTACTGACTGGCACGCCGTAGGTCCGCAGGGTATAGAACAATTTGATAAACATAAAAGTCGCATCACTTATTGGCTGATAGAGTTACGAGTTGGACTGCTTCATTAGCGTCAATTATGACAAACGAGCTATCGCTTAACGACGCATCATATTGGCAAAACGCTGCAATAAACTCACATCGGCTTCGTTTTTCAGCAGCGCACCATATAGCGGCGGAATAGACTTTTCCCCGCGTAAGTTTTCTTCCAGCTCGTTTTGTGCCATATCATCAGCGAGCAATAACGTTAACCAATCGACCAATTCTGAGGTTGATGGTGGCTTTTTAAGTCCTTGGATGTTACGCAGTTTATAAAAAATATCGAGCGCATCATTGACGAGTTTTTCTTGGATATTCGGGAAATGCACCTCAATGATTCGGCGCATGGTATCTTCTTCTGGGAAATCGATATAATGGAAGAAACAGCGGCGCAAAAACGCATCTGGCAGCTCTTTTTCATTATTTGAGGTGATGATAACCACCGGACGCTGCTCAGCAGTGATGGTCTCGCCCGTTTCATAAACGTAGAAAGACATTTTATCGAGCTCATGCAGTAAGTCGTTTGGAAACTCGATATCGGCCTTATCAATCTCATCAATCAATAACACACTGCGCTCACTGCTCGTAAAGGCTTCCCACAGTTTACCAGGCTTGATATAGTTGCCAATCTCATACACCTTGTCGTCGCCCAATTGCGAATCACGCAAGCGCGATACGGCATCGTACTCATACAGCCCTTGCTCAGCTTTAGTGGTCGATTTAATGTGCCACGTAATCAGCGGCATCCCTAAACTCTCCGCCACTTCTTCAGCCAGTAACGTTTTACCCGTACCCGGCTCGCCCTTAATAAGTAGCGGCTTTTGTAACGTCATTGCCGCATTAACGGCCAGCTGCAAATCATCGGTAGCAATGTAGTTTTGCGTACCGGTAAAGCTTTTTTTCGTTTTATCAGTCGTGCTCATAATACATTCTCAGTTATTAGAAAAAGTTATTAAAATCAGTTATTGTTATCCGTTAAATATAGTAGAAAGCTTAGAGAAAGTCGTTAGCAGATACCTAATTATTTAGATTAGCACAGTGCCATTAATTGCCAAAGTACTCATGCGTTCGTAGTTATCATTGACTGGCTGTACAGCCGATAAATGAGTATAAAAAAAGACACGCAGGGTGTCTTTTGTCTAATAAATATCTACAGCAAAAAGCTTTATTACTCATATCTATTATTTGCGGTCTTTCTTTAAGCTAACCTCAGCTTTAGGCTTACTTAATTCAGTCCTAGCCAATTCAGGTTTAGACGACAATGCTGAATGGTCAAACGACTCTGATAAACCCGCGTCGTCTGCTAAATAATTACCAGTAGTCAATTGGGCAGTCGCTTGCGCATCATCCGCCGTACGGCTGCGAGCTTTATCTAAGCTCGACTCAAACGCGCCGCGAATCAGTTGCCAGACAAAACCCACAAACAAGCCCACGACCAACACCACTAAAATCGGCAGCATATTGGCTATCGCGCCAGCCGTATCTTTCATCATAATCGCATAAACGACACTGATACTCGCCGGCGCAATCACACTAGGATCACCAAGCGCCGTACCAGGCGCGAGCAAGACGGCAAACAATATCATCCAACTCATACCACCAAGCGGGCGCGGCAAAATACGAGCAACCAACAACCAGAGTATCAAAACGATAATGACGCCGCCAAGATACGCATACATAGGTAAGTCTGCGGGTGGCACATCTTTGACCAGTTGCCCCCACCAAATCGTAATCTCACCGAGGATATCACTGATAGCGCCTATCGGTAAGCTGTCTATAATGCCTTTTAACCAATCCATGCGTGTTTCTTTACCTGCGTTTATTACCTGCGGCGCGTAAAGCGTCAAGCGGTATAGGGTAAGTTTTGTCAGACTAACAGTGCGACAAAATACATAATCATCAACTGCACTTAATTATGCGTGTCTAATGGCGATTAGTTTATCATGACTTGCTAGCAAAATGCATGAGCGCAAATGTTTCGTCGCTTTTTTGATGCATTTAAGCGAAGTTTCTTAATTTTAAAAAAAGTTTCTTAATTTTAAAAAACCTGTTAATCGTAGATATTATCCTGCGCTTCACGAGCGCGTAGCTCCGCTTGACGGCGCATGACATCTTGCGGCGGCAACTGCACGAAATACCCTTGCGACTTTAGTTTTGTCAGCACTTCTTCTTTGTCAACGCGCGCCAATTTTGGCGTGCTCGCCAAGTCTAAATGCATGACAAACTGACTACGCCCTAAGCTTGCCCGAAACTCTTTTGGCAGTACACCAAGCCAGTCTTTAATCTCATCGGTATCATCAGGATAATCAGGGCGAGCAATGTAAACATACATATCGTCGTGTTTGGGAAATTTATAAATATCGCAATGCATAAAAACAACCTATCAGAAACTATCGCCATAGATTAGCATATTTGCGGCTGCAATCAGTAGTCGCTTTACGTTTTGCTATGGTAAATCACTGTAAAGTCCGCTAATTTAATAACCTTTTACACATGCTATTTATTCATAAATTTGTCAGCGCTGCTGCTAAAAAGTTGTTTTTAACAACATTATCGACTTTAATGCGGCAGATGGCTTGTAAAAACAGCCTGAACCTTTCATAATAAAAGCGTTTTTCAGGAGAGAGTCTTGGGCATGATATTAAGTGCGCTTATATTTACGAGCTGCGCTAATCACTGCTTGATGACCACCGAAGGCGCATACACCCTGCCAATCGCTCAGGTAAAAGGACTGAAAAACATATGTCATAACTGTTTTACTGCTATCACAACTGCATAGCATTCCAAAACATAAGACATAACAAATCTGGAGAGCGGTAAGGACGGACGACGCCTTACCCACCGAAGGGGAGAAAATGCGACATCATTTGCTTGGGCTTTTTAAGGCTTTGGCTTTAAAAAATCACAATAATGGTTCGTGTTGAAAATCTCAGGTTACAGGACAGATAGGGCTTTTGCTTAAACCGACGTTTGGCGTCTGTTTGGCTGATTGTTCTATTTTTTTGTACGGCCCTTGGTTGCACTGCTTGCGCCCTGCAAGATTGCTACTCACTACTATGATAATGCACATCTGCCCTGCTACTTTGATATTTTACACCTGATTATCAAGTGCTGCTGATGTTCCATAAGGATTTGTTATGACCGACACTCACAATACCAATTCTCACAATACCAGCGCTTCCGCCCCTAAACGCACGCCCCTTTACCAGTCGCACCTTGATAGCGACGGCAAACTGGTGGATTTCTCTGGTTGGGAATTGCCAATCCATTATGGTTCACAAATCGAAGAACATGAAGCTGTGCGTACCGATGCCGGTATGTTTGATGTCTCGCACATGGTCGTTGTTGATGTTAAAGGCTCTGATACCAAAGCATGGTTGCAAAAGCTCCTTGCCAATGATGTCGATAAATTAAAAACCGTCGGTAAAGCACTTTACTCTCCGATGCTCAATGAGCAAGGCGGTATCATTGACGATTTAATCGTTTATCTGATGAATGAAGACGCCACCGAATATCGTATCGTGTCAAATGCGGCTACTCGTGATAAAGACATGGCACAGTTTAATAAAGTTGCCGAAGGTTTTGAGGTTGCTTTAACGGAACGTGATGACTTAGCTATGCTCGCGGTCCAAGGCCCGAATGCCGTTGCAAAACTGGCAGAAGTCAAACCGAGTTGGGCAGATACACTGGCCGCCCTTAAGCCTTTCGTTGGTGCTGATTTAACCGATATCGAATGCAAAGATTGGTTTGTGGCGCGTACTGGCTATACAGGCGAAGACGGCGTTGAAGTGATCATGCATGGCGATGATGCACCAGCATTTTTTGAGCAATTAAAAGCCAATGGCGTTAAACCTGCTGGTCTTGGCGCGCGTGATACCTTGCGTATGGAAGCGGGCATGAACTTGTATGGTCATGATATGGACGACAACGTTAGCCCTTACGAGTGCAACATGGGCTGGACACTGGCGCTAAAAGACGAGCGCGACTTTATCGGCCGTGAAGCCTTAGTAAATAAGCGTCAACAAGCAAAAGATGACAACAGTGCCATGAAGCAAGTCGGTTTGCTATTGACGACGCGTGGTGTGTTGCGTGAAGGCATGACCGTGACCATCAATCAAGGCACGGATAATGAACAAACGGGTCTTATTACCAGTGGCACTTTCTCCCCTAGCCTAAAAAATTCGATTGCTATTGCCCGTGTGCCTGCCAGCTTATCAGATGACGATAGCGTTCAAGTCGATTTGCGCGGCAAAGGTAAGTTTGTCGATGTACGTGTCCTTAACCTACCGTTTGTCCGTAATGGCAAGCAGCAGTTTGACTCGTAGTCATTATAAATTCTATTATTAGCTTTCACTATTTTTGTTAACCATCCTCTATCACTTAGGAGAGAGACCATGAGCAATATCCCAGCAGAACTAAAATACATCGCCAGCCACGAGTGGCTACGCCTAGAAGACGACGGTACGATTACAGTTGGTATCACTGACCATGCTCAAGACCTATTGGGTGACGTGGTGTTTGTTGAATTACCAGACGTTGGCGATATCATCGCCGTTGATGACGAAATCTCAGTCGTAGAATCAGTAAAAGCGGCCTCTGACGTTTACGCGCCTCTCTCAGGTGAAGTCGTTGCCATCAACGAAGCATTAGAAGATGATCCAGAAATCATCAACTCTGACCCATACGGTGAAGGTTGGTTCTTTAGAATGAAGCCTGACAATATCGCTGACTACGAAGCGCTGCTAACTGCTGATGAGTACGAAAACGAGCTGTAATAGTAAGCTAATAGGCGCTAATTAATTAAGCTATCGCTATTTTTAATATTAAAAACACAACTTGTTATGACAGATATTGGCGTCAGCTGGTATCTGTGCGCTTTTTCTTAACATACTTAGCCTTAGGGCTTAATTTAGCATTTGCAATCGCCCGCTCATTTTTGGGCCGTACTCATTGAGCAAAGAATATTAACCACGCACTTCAAGTATCTCGACACACAAACCTGACCACGCACTCAATCCCAGCATGGATTTTCATATGACCCCTGATACTAATAAGCAAACCATTATTGCGACGCCCGATCATACCCCGCAACTGCAAGCGTTTCGCGATGTGGTTGAATCACGCCGATCTGTGCGTCGTTTTACCGATACCAAGATACCAGATGACGTTTTAGCAGATTGCTTACGTTTGGCTATGCTCGCGCCAAACTCGAGTAATCTGCAGCCGTGGGAATTTTATGTGATTGACGATGCTGACAATCGCAAACGCGCGGTAAAGAATTGCATGAATCAAAACGCGGCAAAAACCGCCGCACGCTTAATTGCGGTCGTTGCGCGTACCGATATCTGGCAGGATCATGCTAAGCAAATATTGCGTGAATACCCTGACACGCCCGTGCCCAAAAAAGTCAAAGACTACTACACCAAAGTCGTGGCTATGGATTTCTTACGCGGACCAGTCAACGTAATATCAGCGGCCAAATGGGGCGCAACGCAAGTCGTCAGACGCATAAAAGGTCCGATTAAATCGCCTTATTATACCTTTGAAGACACCAAAAACTGGGCAACCAACAATACTGCTCTTGCAGCCGAAAACTTAATGCTTGCTTTACGCGCGCACGGTTTTGATAGCTGTCCGATGGGCGGCTTTGATGAGCCTGCGATGAAACGCTTATTAAATTTAAGCGACGATCACCATATCATTATGATGATTGGTGCCGGTGAGCGCGCTGATAATGGCGTCTACAACACCCAGTTCCGCTTTGACCAAACTCAATTTGTCCATTACGTCTAAACCGTAAACCGTTATTATTTATTCGTTATTTTAGCCATCTCCTTTATCATCCCTTTTATCAAGGACTGTTATGACTATCTCTCAAAACCCAACGTTTGATACCTTTCAAGGTTTATTCAACGAAGCTGAATTTGTCTATCGTCATTTAGGCTCAAATGATGCCAAACAAGCCGACCTATTAAATGCCGTTGGTTATCAAGATATGGCAAGCTTTATCAATGATACCGTGCCTGAACCTGTGCGCTTGCATAAAGAGCTAGATTTGCCTGTGGCCATGAGTGAACACGCCGCGCTTGCTAAACTACGTACCATGGCAGACGATATCACGGTTAATAAGAGCTATATTGGTCAAGGTTACTCGCCTGTGCGTATGCCAGCAGTGATTCAGCGCAACGTCCTTGAAAATCCAGGTTGGTACACTGCTTACACGCCTTATCAAGCAGAAATCGCCCAAGGTCGCCTAGAAGCACTGCTTAACTTCCAGCAAGTTTGTATTGATTTAACAGGTTTGGAGATGGCTGGCGCGTCATTACTTGACGAAGCAACGGCTGCGGCAGAAGCGATGGCCATGTCGAAGCGTGTGAGCAAAAGCAAATCAAACCAGTTTTTTGTGGATGAGCGTATCTATCCGCAAACCTTAGATGTCATCAATACTCGTGCCAAATATTTTGGTTGGGAAGTGGTGGTTGGTGATTTCGAACTGGCTAAATCAGGTGATTATTTCGGTGCTATCTTCCAATACGTCGGTGTTGAAGGCGATGTAAAAGACTTAACCGATGTTATTGCGGCGGTAAAGAAAAACAAAACTTATGTGAGCGTTGTCAGTGACATCATGAGCTTGGTGCTATTAAAGTCACCAGCCGATATGGGCGCAGACGTAGCACTCGGTAGCACTCAGCGTTTTGGTATTCCGATGGGTTTTGGTGGTCCACACGCCGCCTACTTTGCCTTCTCGGATAAAGCCAAGCGTTCAGCACCTGGTCGTATCATTGGTGTCTCTAAAGACTCACAAGGCAATACCGCCTTACGTATGGCACTGCAAACCCGCGAGCAGCATATCCGCCGCGAAAAAGCCAACTCAAACATCTGTACCTCACAAGTATTACTTGCCAATCTAGCTGGTATGTATGCCGTTTATCATGGTCCAAATGGCGTTAAGCGTATCGCCACTCGTATCCATGCGTTTGCGACTGCCTTTGCTGATGTTATTAAAGGCGCTAACGATAGCAATCTAAACGTCGTCCATGATCAATTCTTTGACAGTGTCGTCGTTGATTGTGGTTCAGAAAAAATGGCAACGCAGATTTTTGAAAACGCCGACAATATTGGCTACAACTTATGGCGTCTTGGCGACACCAAATTAAGTGTTGCCTTTAGTGAGACTAGCGATGCGCAAGATTTTAATGTCTTAACGCAACTATTTGTCAGTAAAGCTCATGACTTGCCAACAGAAGCTCGCGTGTCACTCGATGGCGCTCACTTGCGTAGCGATGACATCTTGACCCATCCAGTCTTTAACTCGCATCATACCGAACATGAAATGCTGCGCTACTTAAAATCGCTTGAAGACAAAGATTTGGCGATGAACCGTAGCATGATTTCACTCGGTAGCTGTACCATGAAATTGAATGCGACCAGTGAGATGCTACCGATTACGTGGCCTGAATTTGCCAATGTGCATCCATTTGCGCCACGCGGTCAAGTGACTGGTTACATTGCAATGATTGATAGCTTGCAAGAGCAACTCAAAGCCATCACAGGTTTTGATGAAGTGTCTATGCAGCCTAACTCTGGCGCTTCAGGCGAATACGCTGGTCTCTTAGCAATCCGTCGTTACCATGAGTCATTGGGCGAAACGGACCGTGATGTTTGCCTAATTCCAATGTCAGCGCACGGTACCAACCCTGCTACCGCCATGATGATGGGCATGCAAGTCGTCGTGGTGAAAACCGATGAAAACGGTAACGTAGATATCGATGACTTGACCGCCAAATGTGAAGAGCACAGCGCGCGTTTAGGTGCCTTGATGATTACTTATCCATCGACACATGGCGTATTTGAAGAAGGCATTCGTCATATTTGTGATTTGATTCATAAGCATGGCGGCCAAGTCTATATGGATGGCGCCAACATGAACGCACAGGTCGGCATGATGCAGCCTGCTGATGTCGGTGCAGACGTACTGCATATGAACTTGCACAAAACTTTCTGCATTCCACATGGCGGCGGCGGTCCTGGCATGGGCCCTATTGGCATGAAAGCACACTTAGCACCATACATGGCCAACCATACGTTGAGCCCTGTACATAATGCGCAAAATGATTGCTCAGCGGTATCAGCAGCACCTTATGGTTCAGCGAGTATCTTACCTATCTCATGGATGTACATCGCGATGATGGGCCGTGATGGTCTGCTAAAAGCCACTGAGCTTGCATTATTAAATGCCAACTATGTTGCCAGCCAGCTGAAAGACCACTACCCTGTTCTTTATACGGGTAAAAATGGCCGCGTCGCTCACGAATGTATCATCGATATTCGTCCATTGAAGGAAGAAACTGGCATCAGTGAAAGCGATATTGCTAAGCGCTTGATGGATTATGGTTTCCACTCACCAACGATGAGTTTCCCAGTTGCAGGCACCTTGATGATTGAGCCTACTGAATCTGAATCGAAAGAAGAGTTAGATCGTTTTATCAGCGCGCTACAATCTATCAAAGCTGAAGCGATGAAAGCCAAAGCTGGCGACGATGGTTGGACATTAGAAGACAATCCACTGGTCAATGCACCGCACACTGCGGCGATGATTACTAGCAGCCAATGGTCACATCCGTACAGCCGTGATACCGCTGCATTCCCACTGCCTTACATCCGCACCCATAAGTTCTGGCCGAGTGTGGCACGTGTTGATGATGCTTACGGCGACAAGAACCTCATGTGTTCTTGCCCAAGTATCGAAAACTATATGTAGTTTTCAAACAACTATAAACAGTTAATATAAAAACAAACCTCCAAGTCAGTAGCCGATCTGGAGGTTTTTATTTTGCCTATAAATTGTCAACGTTTTTCGCTGTTGCTTAGGCCTAACTACCCAACCAACCTTTATCTAAACCACATTCTATCCAGCTCACTTTTACCTGATCTGTAATGTTAGCATTAGGATAAGTAAATGCCCCGCCACCAAGATAAAGCTCATCGCCAATCTTATAGGGTTTTCCTTCAAACAACAGAATCTTTTTATCTACATCCCACGAAAATGAATCATCCGCTAATACCAATAAATATGTATTGTCTTTCGTCGTTAGCTCTTTACTATCCCTAGTCAAAGCAAGACAGTTATTAACAACTGTTAAATATCCAGATACCATAGCTGTAAACCGACCGTTATATTTAGTTGGTGACCAAGTAGCAATTTGCAGAGGTGACTCAACTACTAACGGTTGGCTCACTATTGGTACGCTTGCCAGAACAGACACAGGCTTTTCTAACTCTTGACTAACGCATCCTGATAGCGATAGGACCGCGGATATTAAGAAAAAACGCCCTAGATAATTTGACAACCTTTACCCCTAAAGAGTTAATATAAAAGAACCTGTCTGCCCGTTTATTTTAGTAAACAAGCGTCGGTGATAGATCTTATGATATTACTGATTTGGATATTTTTATGCAACAAAAAGATATGCAACAAAAAGCTTCGAGACAAAAAAGCCGCGTCATTCTGATTCATGGTCTGCATCAAACCGCTTGGATTATGCGGCCATTAGCCAAACGCTTGCAAGTAGCAGGGTTTGATACCCACCAATATGGCTATCGCAGTATGCGTGATGGCATCAAAACCAATAGCGCCCGCCTAAATGACTGGCTAGAAAACCATCATCATCCAGACCAACCGATAGATTTGGTCGGTCATAGTTTGGGTGGTTTAATTATTCGTGATTTCGTTAATGAATATCCACAATGGCAAATTGGGCGCTGCGTAACGCTCGGGACACCGCATTTAGGTAGTGTTTGTGCAGATTATATTTGGCGCTTATCCCCAGTGGTAGTGGGGCGTTCGTACGTCGATGCGCTAGATGGAACCGTCGCGCCCTTACCGGAGCATATTACCTTAGGCGTGATTGCCGGTAATCGTCCTTATGGCTTAGGGCAGTTATTTTTGCAGTATCATAATCGCAAACTTTGTAAGACAAATAATATGCCATCAGCAGAACATCTACTACACGATGGCACAGTATATATAGAAGAGACTAAAATAGAGGCAGCCACTGATCATATTGTCTTGCCCGTCTCGCATACTGGCATGCTGGTCGATAAAACAGTGGCCGCACAAACCAAGTATTTTTTACAACATGGACAGTTTAACCATAGCGAGCTTAAACACTTATAAACGCTATTCTTTATCGCTTAGCGAACATTGATACCCATACCCTGCTGCAACTCGATTTTATGTTCCTCAATCACTGGAATCAAGGTTTGCATCACCCACTCATTGCGCCAACCTTTTAAACCTTCTGGTAATTCGCTTAAATCTTTATCAAAGGCAATTACTTCATAGAGCTGCGCGAGCCATTTTTTACGCATCAAGACATTAGCAGGCACACCGATTTTTTCTGCTTGCGCATCGATTGCTTGTTGCACTGCTTTTGATAAGACTTTGTTTTTGGAGCGATACGGTGGCAGTAGACAATCCGGATGCTCAGCAGGATGCAGGTTTTTGGCTTCTTTAATGACCTTGAGCAACTCTTCACCATAGAGGCGTAACATGCTACGGTGCATCGTGGTTTTGTGCGCAAGCTCGCGCATACTGCTTGGTTTTTCTGTAATAATCTCACGTACCGCTTGTTTTTTTATCACAAAGGTACGCGGCTGATTGGTCGCGCGTGCTAGCTCCTCGCGCCATGTTGCCACTGCTTGCAATATCGCCATCTGCTCAGAGGTATAACGATAATCTGCCATCGTTAGATACATCTCATCATCGGCTACATGCTGCGCGTCATATAAATCACTGGCATAAAGCTGACAATCTGCCCATACATATTCAAACAGCCCTTGTTTTTTTAGCTCATATTCAAGGCTTAGATAAAGCGCTGGCAAAAAACGCACGTCATCTATCGCATACTGCTCTTGCTCATCTGATAGCGGACGCTGTAGCCAGTCCGACTGACTTTGTTCTTTATCGATATGCATATCTAATTGGTCATCAAGCGCCTGCTGATAGCCCATTTGCAATTGGCCAGTTAAATATGACAGGGCAATTTGCGTATCAAAAATATTGGTCAACGGCGGGCAGTCAGACAATAGATAAAAAATCCCCAAATCTTCACCGCAGGCATGCCAAGTCGCCACGTCTACTTTAGCCAACGCTTCCCATAGCTCGGCCAATTGCAACTGCGGCGCATCTAGTAAATACACATGATTGCCAGTATTCAGCTGCACCAGTGCCAAGCGCGGATAGTAGGTATCGCGCTTGATAAATTCAGTATCTAACGCCACCCGACCGCAAGTTGCCAACGCTTCGATAACTTCAGCCAAATCATCCTGCTTACGTACCCAGGTAACAGCCGCGTCATCGGCAGCATCTAACAAGGCATCGATATCAGGCTCGGGTGGCAAATCTGTGGGCGCTACCTCGTCATTGACTGATGGTTTTGATAGCTCATCATCAGTAGCAGTATTATCTAAGCGGTTTGATTGGTTAGAAGTAGTTAAAGCTGTTGAAACATGGTTTGACACGGGCAGATACCTGCTGAAATAGAAGAAAATAAAACGCTAAACCGCGCCTTAATACAATGAAAAAAGAACTATAACAATATCATAAAATCAGATGAACAAAATTTTGTTTTAAAAAAGCAGTAATACCAAAGAGACAGAAATACTACAAAAATGAGCGATTTTGCATGGCTTGCCCAAGGGTCATACTATCAAGGTACTCAAGCTCGCCGCCCATCGGTACGCCTTGCGCCAAGCGGGTGACTTTATTGACATGACGACCAACCGCCTCACTGATAAAGTGTGCCGTCGTTTGACCTTCGACCGTCGTACCAGTCGCTAAAATTAGCTCTTCAACCGGCTCTTGCTTCACCCGCCAGACCAGCTGATCGATATTTAGATCATCGGCGCTGATACCGTCTATGGGCGATAAATGCCCGCCCAACACAAAATAACGCCCACGATAGCCTGCGGTTTGCTCGATAGCCATCACATCGGCGGCGGTTTCGACCACGCATAACAAGCCATCATCACGCCGTGGATCTTGGCATAATGGACAAACTGCCTCGTCGCTAAAACTATGGCAGCGCTGGCATTCGACAATATCACGCATCGCCTCATCAAGTGCTTGCGCGAGCGCCATGCCTTGGGGGCGTTTTTTGGTAAGCAAATGCAATGCCATACGTTGGGCACTTTTTTGCCCCACGCCCGGCAAAATACGTAGCTGTTTGACCAGCTGATCAAATTTGGCTGTCAGCAAAGTAACTTCCTTTATTTAACTTAATTTATAAATCGTAGCTATAAAAATGGGGTCGTATCGTGTCGATAACAACCCCATTTTTGTGGTCAATCAGCAGTTTTTAGCGCTTATAATTCGCTATTTAGAACAGACCTTGCATACCTGGTGGTAAGCCCATACCTGAGGTCGCACCAGCCATTGTTTCTTCATACAGCTCATCCGCTTGACGCACCGCATCATTGATGGCAGCAGCGATTAGGTCTTCAATCATATCTGGCTCGTCTTCCAATAAACTTGGATCAATGGTCAAACGCTTAACGACGTGGCGACCAGTCATAGTGACTTTAACCAGACCACTGCCCGCTTCGGCTTGCACTTCTTTATTGGCCAATTCTTTTTTAGCGTTTTCAACGTTTGCTTCGACTTTCTTTTGCATCGTTTGTGCTTGTTGCATCAATGCTTGAATATTCATAGTTGCCTCTTTTATTTTGTCTTAATGCGTATCATTATAAAACGTGATTCATCACTAAATCTGATGTTAATGGCGATTATACCTTGATCTTTACAAACTGTCTAAACCACGCGCCAAATCTTTGATGATATCTTCCACATCTTCTAAGCCTACTGACAGACGGATGAGACTATCATTAACGCCTGCTTCTGCGCGCGCCTCAGGCGTCAAGCGAAAATGGGTAGTGGTCGCGGGATGGGTAATGGTGGTTTTAGCATCGCCCAAATTATTGGTGATAGAGACCATTTGCGTTGAATCAATCACATGCCACGCTGCGGCTTTTGAATCAGTACCCTTTGAATTAGGGCTAGTCGACGATTTAACTTCAAAACCCATGATAGCACCATAGCCACCTTTCATATGATGTTGGCGCGTTGCCAATTCATGAGCAGGATGGTCGCTTAATCCTGAAAAGTGCACGGTGCTGACGTTAGGATGATTGACCAAAAATTCTGCTATTTGATTGGCATTTCGACAATGCGCTTGCATACGTAATTTCAGCGTTTCAAGCCCTTTAGTAAAGACCCATGCGTTAAATGGGCTCATACTGATACCACCTGAACGAACCACAGTAAACGCCTCTTGCATCAGCTTATCGCTACCGACTAAAGCGCCGCCCAATACCCGACCTTGACCGTCTAAATATTTGGTTGCAGAGTGAATGACCACATCCGCGCCCAAATCTAATGGGCGCTGCAAGGCTGGTGTGGCAAAGCAATTATCAACGACCAATAAGATATCATTGGCTTTACACAGCTCGCTCAGATAGCCGATATCACAAATTTGTGCAAGCGGATTGCTCGGGCTTTCACAATAAATAACCTTGGTATTTGGCCGCACAGCTTTTGCCCAAGCGTCATTATCGAAGCAATCGACATAGCTGACTTCAACGCCAAACTTTGCCATATAGTTATTAAACAAACCAATCGATGAGCCAAATAATTGATTGGCGGCGAGCAAATGATCGCCAGCTTTAAGATACGCCAAACACATGGTCAAAATCGCGCCCATACCTGAGGCTGTCGCCACCGCACGCTCGCCGTTTTCGAGCGCCGCCAAACGCCGCTCAAAGGTGCGCACGCTCGGATTGGTATGGCGCGAGTAAACGTTACCCGTTTTGCTACCATTAAAATGCGCGGCAGCGTCCACCGCTGATTCATAGACATAAGAGCTTGTGGTAAAAATAGCCTCTGAATGCTCGCCTTCATCAGTGCGATGCTGCCCTGCTCGTACGGCGATGGTTTGCATGCCATAATCGAGTTCTAGATTGAGCGCGTCATCGCGCCAGTTAGGGTCTACTTTATTTGTCTCTGTTTTATTTGCATTGCTATCATCATGCATTTGCGACTGGCTCATAAATTTTCCATTGCACTGGTTATTATTAAACATACGGCTTATTTTGACTATAAACAGCATTTGTTCGCGTTATCATAGCATGGCAACTTATTCCAAACAGCTGGTTTCAAAGGCTTGCTAAATATTATTTTTGAATACTAGAGGTTTAGCACTTAGTATTAGGTTTAGCACTTAGTGTTCAGAAATTATTATTAAATATTTAGAATTAACTATTAACGACTTAATACTAAAAACACCGATGCATTTATAAGGATAAGATGCAAGCGCAGACGATGACTAGACGATGTGGTTATCATGACCAAATAACGTGCCGTATCTAACAAAAATAACGTATTTATAATAGGCACAGATGACAACAGCTGCTAAGCTTAGCCGCGCTTTGAATATTGCTTTGAGCGATATTATGATCCGCTTCATAATCAGTGCTATCATCGGTAAAAACAGCAAGCAAAGTTAAGTCCATTATTCACCAGTATATCATTACATTCAGGCTCATTAAGGTATCTCATTTATGTCGATGTTTAGTATAGAACCAAGCAACTTAGCGCTGAGTCTAACACTGGGACTCACCTTAAGTCTTAGTGGCTGCCAAACTTTACCAAAGCAGCCGCATTTGCCTGAAAGCCAAGCTTTATCCGCGCGTATCGACCCTTTATATCAACAAGAGGGTCGCGAGCAAAATAGCAATCAGAAAGACGGCCAACAAAACAGCCAAACTACCAATACAAAAACGGATAGCACTGACTTAGTCGCCGCTATCAGTGAACAGAACGAGATTCACCCTGATTTATCGGGTTATCATCCGATTGTGACAGGTGCCAACGCTTTTGCTTCACGCAGTATTTTGACCAGCATGGCCACGCGTAATATCGACGCCCAATATTATATCTGGCACGATGACCAAGCTGGACAACTGATGCTAAAAGACTTATGGGACGCGGCCGAGCGCGGCGTCATCGTTCGTTTGTTGTTGGATGACTTTAATAATAGCGCCAAATTTGATCAGCATTTATTACGTTTTGCCAGCCACCCAAATATCGCTGTACGTATTATCAACCCATTGATGTACCGCAAATTTCAAACCTTAAACTTCGTGACAGGTCTACCGCGCATCAATCGGCGCATGCACAATAAAAGCATGACCTTTGATAAGCAAATCACCATTATTGGTGGGCGTAATATTGGTGATGAATACCTAAGCAATGACAAAAACAGCCAATTTGCCGATTTAGACGTTTTGCTCATCGGTAAAGTAGTCGCTGACATTGACAATAGCTTTGCCAGTTACTGGTCAGCGCCAATTTCATTTGATATCCAAACCCTTGCCACCCTTGATAAAGGTGAAACCACGGATTTTTTGGAAGGTTTGGACAAACTCAGAGCTGATGAAAAAAACAACAGTAAGAGCAGCTTAGACGTCTATAAAACCGCTATCGAAGATTCCTCTATTGATAGTGACTTAATCAATAAGCGCGTGCCCTTTCGCTGGACTGACATGCAGTTTTTAAGCGATGACGTCGGCAAATTGACCAAGACTGTCCCAGCCAATACCAATTTGGTACATCAGCTGCGTACTTTATTGGGCAGTCCAACCAAACGCCTGACGATTATCTCATCCTATTTTGTCCCCACCAAAGACGGGGTCAATACACTGGTCGAGCTGGCAGAAGCTGGTATTGATATTAAGATCTTAACCAATTCCTTTGACGCCACTGATGTGACCGCGGTGCATTCTGGCTACAGTCAATGGCGCCCAAGCTTATTGCGAGCTGGGGTAAAAATCTACGAGCTAAAATCAACCGCTTCTGAAGAAAAACGCGAAAACAAGCTTTGGAAAGCGCGCAGTCAATCGTCTACCAGCCTGCATGCCAAGACTTTTGCCGTTGACGACTACCAAGTATTTATTGGCTCATATAATGTCGATCCGCGCTCCGCCAATATTAATACCGAGATGGGCGTCATTATCAATGACGAGGAGCTGGCAAAACAATTACATAGTGCGCTCAGCGATGAATTATTGGGTCAAGCCTATGAAGTTAAGTTGTTAGAAAATGGCAGCTTGCAATGGCATACCGTAGAAGCTGGTGAAAAGGTTGTTTACGATTCAGAGCCGCGCGTCGATATTAGTGATCATGTTTGGTTGACCATCATGTCATGGCTACCGATTGATTGGTTGTTATAGATAGCCAATACTTTTATCGCACGACTGTTATTTCATACGCTTTATTTACCCATTTTAATAAACCCCTCTTTATGTGGATGCGTGATCTATTATGCCTTCTCGTTCTCAATATGCTCTGATGTCTTCTAAAGATAGAAATGCTGTGCTTTTTATCTGCTTTAGCAGCGCAGTCGCGTTCTTTGATTTTTTGATTTACTTATATCTTGCTGATATCATAGCCGCTGCCTTTTTCCCTGCTAATACCAGCGCGGCGATGGCAAAAATACAAGGGCTTGGGCTATTTGCGATTGGGTATTTGGCACGTCCGTTTGGCGGGGTTATTTTTGGGCGCTTTGGTGATATCAGTGGACGAAAATCGATATTATTAATGAGTATTTTGGTGACCGCTGCAAGCTTGTTGGCGATGGCCTGCTTGCCAACCTATGCGCAATGGGGTATGGCTGCGCCTGCTTTATTCATTATTTTACGCCTAATACAAGGGATGGCGTTTGGGCTTTTTGTGCCGCTGGCTTGGGTTTTTGTGTCAGAGCATGTACCGCGCCAATATTTGTCAGTCGCCTGTAGTTATGTGACGGCAAGCTTTTTTGTCGGTGTACTATTTTCCAACGCCTTTTTTCTTTGGCTAACCAACTCCATGACCACCGAGCAACTGGCCGCTTATGGCTGGCGGGTACCATTTTTTATGGCGGCCATCCTAAGCGTGCTGCCTTTATTGGCATGGCGCTGGATAGATGAATCGCCATTTTTTATCGCCATGAAGGCTGCAAAGCCGCGTGATTATATTGCCAGACCCTTTATCCTGCTCTTTAAGCACTGTAAGCATTCTATCTTTATCGGCTTGCTACTCACCTTTATCATAGCCAGTATCACCACCGTTATCATTCTACTCCTACCCGATTTAATTGAGCTGCGTTTTACTTTGGATAATGATTTATTTGGCTTTTCACACAGTTTAGGCATCGTATTTATGATTTTCGGCTGTGTGTTTTACGGAATCATATCCAACCATCAAAACTTTGGTAAAGTATTGGCCATTGGTTCTATCTTGTTGATTGCGCAGATGTTTGCATTCTTTTATCATCTACAAGCAAGTGGCGATTACATTCTTATCATGTATGCGCTGTTAGGGTTTTGTGCGGGTATTGTGGGCATGGTTCCGGCCATTTTGGTACAATTATTTCCCACCAACGTGCGCCTGACAGGTATGGCACTTTGTTATAATGTTGCTTATGGGATTGTCGGAGTGTTGGTGCCTTTTGGGCTTGGTTACGCCACTTCATATATCAGCTTTTCGCCTGCGCTATACATTGCCTTTGTAGGCTTTATCGGCATTATCATGGGCATTTATTTTTATAATTTGCCTGAATTCAAAAAAATTGATGAAGTGATTTAGAGAATAATTACTGAGCTTTTCCCTATTTTTGCTTTGTTATTGATTTTCCTATTATTTAACTTATATAGATAGAATAATCAAAAAGCGTCATGAAAATAACACTCATGGCGCTTTATCTATTCTCCTTTTAAACACATTTAAAAATGCACGTAAAAGTAAGGTCGGTTCGCAATAAAATTGGCAAATTGATGAATATCGACGTGAGACTGGTATAACGATTTTAAAACGACCTACTATATGCATGCATAATAACGAGGCTTTACCCTAATGGCTGATATGACCAACAAACGACTCTCTGTTGCGCCCATGATCGACTGGACAACGACAGATTATCGCTACTTTGCACGGCTGTTTAATCCGCATGTTTATCTTTATACCGAGATGATTAGTACTGGTGCGCTGCTCTATGGCAATCGCGCGCGGCATCTGCGCTTTGATACGCTTGAGCATCCACTGGTGCTACAGCTTGGCGGTGCCGATAGTAGCGAGATGGCCCAATGTGCCCAATTTGCGCAGCAGCATGGCTACGATGAGGTCAATATCAACGTCGGTTGCCCCTCTGATCGCGTCCAGCACAATAAAATTGGCGCCTGCCTCATGGCAGAGCCGCAGACGGTTGCTGATTTGGTCAAGCACATGCAGGCAGCGGTCGATATTCCGGTGACCGTTAAACATCGTATTGGTATCGACGATTTTGATAGTTATGAGTTTATGGTAGATTTTGTCGAAAAAGTCGCAGCGGCAGGTTGTACACGCTTTATTGTTCATGCCCGTACGGCGTGGCTACAGGGCTTGAGCCCGAAGCAAAATCGCGAAATACCGCCACTGCGTTATAATGATGTTTACCGTCTCAAACAAGACTTTCCAACGCTTGATATAGAAATTAACGGCGGTATCGAAACAGTTGCCGATATTAAAACGCATTTACAGCATGTCGACGGGGTGATGATTGGACGAGCGTTTTATCACAATCCGTACCTACTGGCAGAAGCCAACAGTTTATGGGGCGCGCCGATTACTAAGCGCTCGGATATTTTAGCGCAATTGTACCCTTATCTAGAAAAACAAAGCGCTAAAGGTGAAGCACTACCAACGATGACGCGGCATTATTTAGGGTTGTTTCAAGGCTTAACAGGTGCGCGCAAGTGGCGACAGGCATTGAGCGGTAAACCGCAGCTAACGATAGACGATATTAAACGAGCCGCTGAAGAAGTCTTAGCCTTAAATCCAGATGCCTAGTCATCAATCACTATAAACATAAAATAACAGCTAATGGGTGCATAGCTAGTTGATAAAGACATTCATCAATTAGCTATTTGACGTTTATATATAAACCTTTAACTAATTTCCGCTAAATACTGCGCCATCGCGGCGCCATTATTAACAACATGTAACAGCATCGGTAATACTAGCGAGCCTGATTTGATACGCGCATAGCAAAATATCAATGCCAATACCACAATGGTGCCGATTTCATAAATACCATATTGCAAGTGAATCACCGCAAATATCACGCTGGTCACTAGGCTTGCGACTATTGCGCCGCGATGCTCTGCGTTGGCTACGTTTGAGAACTGCTCAGCAATAGCCGACCATAATAATCCACGAAATATAAGCTCTTCATAAATCGGCGCGACAATCACCATGGCAAATATCAATAACCAGACTGAGCTGACAGACTGATATAAAGGGTCGACGAAGACCAACGGTGATTCATTGAGCAGGTAAGTTAACGCTTGACTGCCAATCATAAATATCAGCAATAACCCTAACATACCGATGCCAACCGACCATGAAAATGGCTGTAGCGCCAGATACTTCCTTACATTGCCGCCTCTCACCCGAATCAATAAAGCGCTGACTGCCACCAGTAATACACAGCCGATAATGATAGAAAGACTGACCACGGTGCCATCATTGCTGCCGAAAAAGAAAATATCACCCATAGTGGCATTCTTAGTAGCGGGCAATACCATTTTGCCGGCGATATAGACGCCGATTAATTGACTGATAAAGAAAGTCACTACCATGCCTATCACTAACAACAACGCACCCAAGCGTGAAAATAGCGGCGCAGGTTTAGACACTGTGGTCTTAATAGATGCGGTGGTCGCTTTTTTTAGCATAAATCGTCACTCAAAAAAGTGTGCTAGCTGCTCACATTACATTTATCCTAACCTCTAGGATTCACAACCATCGTTTATTTTGGCAACTGCTTTTTGATAAGCTCAAGCACTTGACGCGCCACCGACTCTGGGTGCTCAAGCGGGAACATATGTCCGCCAGTGTGGGTTTCATAATCGATATTCAGGCGTGATTTGATTTGCTGCGGGAAGCGGCGCTTAAGAAAGATACTGCCTTCACCAATGATGAGCGTCACTGGCGGTTTAGGTGCACGGTTTGGGGTCAGCCAATACCATGACGGATTGGTACGAAACACCTCAACTTCACTGGCTTTAGGGATTGCCAGTGTGACTTTGCCGTCCGCACGCTCATGTAAACCATGCTCGATATAGCCTTGAAAACTACGCTCATCGAAATCTTTAAAAAAGCCTTTATGACGCAGCTTATCATAGGCCTCTTCGCGGCTATCCCAAACATCACGGCGATGCTTAGACACGCCCGCTGGCGAGAGCTTATCCATCAAGCGATTATTCATCAGCGGTAATCTATCGGCGTTTTTTGCCAAATGCCACAGCAGGCTTACTTTGCCATAAATCCACGGTGGATCCATCAGCACCGCTTGCGCAAATATCTCCGGCGCACGGTATAACGCCTGCATAGTACACATGGCACCAAGCGAATGCCCAACGCCTACTAACTGACTCACCCCATGCTGCTCACACGTGCGTTTAACGCTATCAATAATCTGCTGGGTCAGGCTTTGCCAATGGTTATCTACTGGATAATCGGGCGTATTACCCAGCATAGGGATATATTCAATGGTAAAAAATTCAGCAAGCGGGGCAAAAAACGGCGCATAAACGGCGCTTGGCATACCATTGGCATGGGCAAAATGAATGACAGGTTTTTGGGTTATCTTAGACTTGGGTAGTGACGCAAAGGTCTGTGGATTAATGGCACTCATGACAAGTTCTCAGTAATTTAAATAGCTGTTTATTATAATAATCGAAATTTATATACAATTAAGGCTGAGCATAATCATATACTCAGCCTTAACAATCATACACATTAAATCTAAAATATAAAGCGCTTAGCGCATCTGCGCTTGACTCTCTTCTTGTGGTAACACGTCAAGCTTGATACTTGAACCAAGACCGGCGCCTAACTTAACGGCAAAGCGATCCATAAACAAGCTAAATGGGTCGGTTGGCGTATAATTAACGACGTTATCAAGCTTCAGCTTCTTCTCTAAAGTCGAAATACTGCCCTTTTTGTCAGCTAAGCCAAGCTCAATCGACTGCTCACCGGTCCAAAATAGCCCTGAAAACAGTTTATTTTCCTCAGGATTTTTTAGACGATCGCCGCGACCTTCTTTGACTGCATTGATAAAGTGCTTATGAGTATTGTCCAAAACTTTTTCGACGTGCTGCTCTTCATAGTCAGTGAGCGGACGTGACAAGCTTAAAATATCTTTATACTCGCCTGCGGTAATGGTGCGGTCTTTAACGCCAAATTTATCCATTAAGCCTTCGATATTATAGCTTGGCATAATTACGCCAATCGAACCGACTAAGCTTGATGGATTGACATAAATCTCATCCGCAGCTGAAGCGATATAATAAGCGCCCGAAGCACCCATATCACCAATCACAGCGTAGAGTTTTTTATCAGGATATTCTTGACGCAAATCCATCATCGTCTGCCAGATTTCATCAGACTGTACGGGTGAGCCGCCGGGTGAGTTGATATCAAGCGCCACGGCTTTGGCATTACTGTTTTCAAAAGCGCGAGTTAAGGCCTCATTAACATCGTAAGCATTGGCGACATCACCACTACTAATCGTTCCTTGGATTTCAACCACCGCCAAATGCGGCTTACTGGTATCCACGCCTTCAAGCCCGGACGGTGTTTTGGTACTACAACCGCGACCAATGGTCAAAAATATCAATAAAATATAACCAAAGGTTAATAACTTAAAGAAAATACTCCAGCGACGGGCGCGGCGCTGCTCAACCACACTGGCTAATAACGTATTTTCAAGCAGTCGCCACTCTTGTCCGCTCGGCTGATTTTGCTGCTGCATCGGCGTTGGCTGGTTGGCCGAGTTGTCAGGACGTTTGTTAGGGTCTGGTGGCCAGTTGGGCATATAACTTCCTAAGTCAGAAACAATGTAAAATGATAAAAGAGAGAACTAAAAACTTGATATAGCAAAAGCGTGATAGCTATTTTTACTTGTATCAATGCTTTTATAGCGCTTTGATAAAGTTGAATAAGCTACTAAGTATGGTGGCATTTCGCTCATGGTTCAATAGCAGAACTGTGAAATAGCTTGATATTATAAAGGCGACAGGTTATAGGAGCGAGGTATTTTATAAGGATAATACCAATAAGTCAGATTATAAGGTTAATCCTTACTATCGGCCTCAAAAGCTAGAGCGGCATCTAGTGGCTTATTATCATAAGTGATTATCTCATGGATTTGTTGCTGAGTTATTACCTCAGTAGAGATATGCGAGGCACTATGTCCAAGCCATGTTGTGCTGTTTATGACATTACCTAAGGTGTTGTTTAATGAGTTTTTTAAAGTGTCATTTTTAGCATTCGGTTCAATCGCACATAATAACGCCCACATTTGCCACACGCGCGGATGGGTATCGACATTTAAAATCAAACGTGATTGAGCATTTTTTGTATGAGAAGGTGGCGCTTTGTTATCGGACTGAAGTGTTTGTACTTTAGTAGCTAATGATTTGAGCGGGTCAGCAGCATTATAACTGACAATTTGAATAGGTAATCGACTGTCAAGTTCAAGCGTACAGTCCCAGACACTGGCATCGTTTATTTTGCTCCAACCTGTGATAGCTTGCAACGTTAAATCACCATTGGCGAGTTGCCAGGTTTTACCTTGCTCACAAGCTTGGGCACTGATGGTTGCCTGAGTTTTATTTTTACCAGATTGACTGGTCAGTTGATAAGCGCGCTGGAGCTCGGGCCAACGCTCACTACGCCCGGCTTGCCAATACTGAGCGGTTGGGAGACGTTGACTTAACTCAGCGACGGTCATTGGTAGCAGCTCAGAGTCGTTTGGCTTATAGATGGTCGGCTGCAATGACTGACGGTTGTTATTTGTTAATGTCGCTAAAGATGTCGTCAAGGCCGCGCTACTGCTTTGGACTACCATACCTTCTAGACGCTTGATAGATAAGCTGCGTAGTTGTTGCTCTAATGTCGCAGATAGCTTGTCAGCGGTTAGCGTGCTTGGCATCGTACGAGTATCATAAGGCCTATGATCGGCTAAAATTAACCAGCTAACGTTTGTCTTATTATCTTCATTATTTAGCACAGGGTATTGTAGCACCGCCGCGCTTAAATATTGGTCGCCCGTTGGCAGAATATAGAGAGTCGGAGTCATGGTTAACGACTGCTGATTGGCGTATACCGTCATAACCAGTAGCGTTAACGGTGCTAGCGCGAGCCAACGACTGATAAGGCCGCGCGCTAATAGCCACGGCAACATCGCCAATAATACCATCAGCAAAATTGCTATATTCACTGGCGTATAAAGCCATGCCCCTGAGAATATCGGTAACGCCGTTAGCGACGTGATAAGCTCGTGTAAATGAGCGACGAGAGCAATCACCAGTGCCCAAATAGTATCAGCTAGCGCAGGCGAGATAAGATAGCACAGCCCAGCCAGTAAATTTAGCGGTACAATCACCCAACCAAATAATCCAATAGCAAATAAATTAACGATAAGCCCTAACAGTGATGCCTTACCGAATAACAATAAGGTTATGGGTAATAGCGCAATAAATAGCCAAAACTGTAACTTAAACAACCTTTTAAACCCTAGCCATAAGCGTTGAATTATCTTCGCATTTTTATTGTCATTAGAGTTCGTGGTCGTTAAGCTTGCAGACTCTGCTTGACTCCATGCTACTGAACTATCTTCGTACTTTAATAGCAGCGCTACCGCTATAAAGGACAGCCAATAACCAGCCTGCCACAGTACATACGGGTCGAACCATGCCATCAGTATCGCCAGCGCCAACAATATACGCATGGTACTAATTGGCAGTAGCGTTGAGCGTATCAAACCTATGGCTAATAACATCCACGCGGTACGCGCAGCAGGTACATCAAACCCAGTAAATAAGGCATAAATAAAAGCCGCGCTCATCATAACCCACCAGCGCAATTGCCAGCGCGGGATATGACGATAGAGAGAGGGGTAAAAACGATTCAACAGTAAGACTGCCAATCCCGCTAACACAATCGCTAAAAATAAAACATGCGTTCCTGAGATGGCCAATAAATGAGAAATACCTGCCAGCTGATATAAATCTTTGGTAGCGCGATTGATTAAACTGCGATCACCGGTCAGTAAGCTTAAAGTCACTGCTTTTGCTTGCTGCTCTGCGGGAGTTTGCCCTGCCCAATCTTGATAAAAATGCTGACGTAGTTGCCAACGTCCTTGGTCGATAGCGGTACGCAAACGGTATAGATAAGAATCTTCCGCTTTAGACAATGCTGCTGAGTCATTAAACGGAATAGTTGAGGTACTGGTCGCTAATATCGTGGCAACCCCATCGATATGTCGCCCTCGCAACCACCGATAACTATCAAATCCCGTTGGATTGTTCAACGCTTGCTCAGAGTTAGCAAGCGGCGCTAGCGTCAAAGTCATCAATAACTGATCACCTGGCTGCAAATCATTTAAGTCTATAGTCTGCGATTTATTGTCAGTACTTTTTTTAGAAGGTTTTTTAGAGAAAGATTTTTTTGGATAAGCATTTAGCAGTATACGATATTGTTTATTTTCGAAATATTCGAGATTATCTCCGTTTAAGTTATTTTCTTTATTGCTTAGGCTATTATTAAAATATTCTCTGTAATTCACACTCAGTTTGTCCAAATTCTGCGACGTTAGCTCGGACAGTAAAGGCGATATATGGCTAATGGTAGCAACCTGCCGATAGCCACTATTACTTGCGTCATCATAGACACTGTCACTGATGCCTTCGATGCTCACCAACGCTTGCACGCGCACAGTTTGTTTGATGGCATTACTTTGCGCCTGTTGCTGATTTATCAAAGCGAGCAGCCCACTACCAGTAATCAGCGCTAACGCTAATACTGTCGTTAATAAATAATGAGCAAATTTATAGAGTAATGGTGATGTAGAAGATGGGGTTTTAGCAGAATTTTGAACAGCAAGATTTTGAGCAGAGGAATTTTTAGAAACCCCTTTTTTAGCGTCAATCGAAGGTGCAAGCGCAATGTAACGCTGATTAATAAATAGCAGAACAATGGTCAAAGCCATTAATAATAACGGCAAGATAGAAGATGGGCTGAGGTCTGGTAATAAGGAGCCAATAGGCAGCGGAATAGTATCCGCGACGGCCAAAACCCCCATCATAACGATGATTATCAAGCTACCAATTAACCAGTACACCAGCGCTCCTCGCTTGCTTGATAGCTCGTCCATTGCATATAATTTGCATGATGGATAATGACCGTTCTAAACATTGAACCAACCACCAAGTGCGCAAACCGTCAAGCGATGGCATTTATGTGGCTATTACCCTATACTTACCAGAAATATTGCAATAGTGATTATTCAACATTATCTAGCCGCTTTTCTGATAACATTTATAGCTATATTTTTTATTAATAATATCACTGTATATCCGCCCATCAATATGATTGAGCGGGCTGAAGATAACATGTAAAGGCGATTCTGTGCCAAACAAACGTCTAAAAGACCTACTCCCTACCCCTGAAAAAATCTTAGAAAGTCGCTCATTAAAACTATTTGCGCCGCAGCTTGCCGACCCGCGTTTATGGCATTTTAATCGCCATAGTTTAAATAAAGCGGTTTATATCGGCGTGCTCAGCGCATTTTTCCCGTTGCCAGGACAGATGTTGCTGGCGTTAATCGGCGCGCTTATTTTTCGTGCCAATGTGCCGATGGCGCTTGGTCTGACTTGGATTACTAACCCGCTGACGACCCTGCCGGTGTTTTATGCTGGCTACTATATCGGTGCCAAAATCCTTGATGTGCCGATGATAAGCTTGCGCATTATCGGTCGCATGATTTCAGATTTTACCTTATGGATTATCTCTGATGGCGCCAATCCTTTTATTACTTATAAAGGTACGGTATCTATCGCCGCTTTTTGTCTAGGGCTAACAATTTTAGCGGTCATCAGTAGTATTGTCTGCGGACTGGCGTTTAAAGCCATCTGGCGCTATAAAACTGTCACCAGCTGGCAAAAACGTCAGAAAGACTCTGCTGAAAAAACCAGCAAGCATGAATAGCCTTAATTATTAATAATCGATCTTGTCGCGTCAGTCATCTTATAAAAATAGCAGCATTCTATAAAGTTGGAAATATCTTATAAAATCATTACCCAATTCATAAGCGACCTTATAACTCGCCTTCTTCCTCTTTATGCTTGTCGATAGCGTTTTTAACATTATCAGCCAGATTATTATCCATCACAAAGATATCTATCACCTTCTCATCTTTTAGCAGCGTATAACGTTTTCCCGTGGCGCTATCTTGCGCCTTTAAATCGTAATCTGCACCCGCTAAGGTAATTGAGTCAAAAACCGGCGTCAGCAAGTCTATTTGTGCTTGTTTATCAATGGTGTCAAACAGCGTCGGATCCATATAAGGCTTTAGTGGCTCATTCCCTTCTTCAGCACTGCCAAACGCTTCAATCGGATCATCATTTTTATCCATTTCATTATTCCTTATTTAGCATTTTAGTTATGATTTTATCTACTTGTTAAGGCTGCTAGATACAGTCTGTTTTTTTCGTCGTTTTTATCAGTAATTTTTATAGTCAGTAACTTTTATAAAAAAGTTAACCGTATCATGCTGCTGTTCAGTAACAGCAGTTCTACAGTTTATTGAAAAAAAGTATTAAAAATGACGCCTTTAGTAATCTTCCCAATGCCCATTACGGAGTAGGAGCTGACGGTCAGCAAGGCCTGCCAAACTACGGTCATGCGTCACCATCAATAGCGCCGTTTGCATGGTGCTTTGTAGCTCGGATAACAGCCCAAACACACTTTGGGCGTTGTCATAATCTAAGTTACCAGTCGGCTCATCGGCCAGAATAAGTGATGGTTTGGTCACAAGCGCGCGAGCAATCGCCACACGTTGACGCTCACCGCCTGATAGCTCACCGGGTCTGTGGGCCAAACGATGCTCCAAACCGACACTTTTTAAAATATCTATCGCTTGTTGACGTGCCTCGGTCGTCGATACTTTTGGGCGCATCAGTAGCGGCATAGCAACGTTTTCAACCGCGGTAAATTCGGCTAACAAATGATGAAACTGATAAATAAACCCCAAGTGCTTATTACGCATCGCCCCGCGCTCGGTCTCATTCATACTATTTAATAGCTGCCCATGTAGCCAAACCTCCCCGCTACTGGGGGTATCAAGTCCGCCGAGTAAATGCAGCAAGGTACTTTTTCCCGAACCACTGGTACCAACAATCGCAATGCGCTCACCGGCATTGACGGTCAAATCCAGACCGGTCAATACTTGCGTGCTCACCGCCCCTTCATCATAAATTTTATTAATATTGGTCGCTTTTAAAATTTCAGACATGGTACTTCCTTTGTTTTATTTATCATAGCATTGACGATTGACGCCTGTAGATTACTCGTAACGCAACGTTTGCGCAGGCTGAATTTTCGCTGCTCGGCGCGCTGGATAAATGGTCGCCAAGAAGCTCAGTATAAATGACGCACTGGTAATCAGCACTACATCGGCCAAACGCAGCTGCGATGGCAGATAATTTACAAAGTAAGCATCAAACAAATTGAGGCCAAAGGTTTGATTGATAAAGCCCAAAATATCACTGACGGTCAGGGCAAAGATAACACCAAGTATCGTGCCCGCAATGGTACCAATAAAGCCAATAACGATGCCCTGTACCATAAACACATGGGTAATCAGACGCGGTGAAGCGCCAAAGGTTTTTAAAATAGCAATGTCTGCTTTTTTGTCAGTGACTAGCATCACCAAACTTGAAACGATATTGAAAGCGGCTACAAGGATAATTAAAAACAGCAGCAAGCCAACCATGGCTTTTTCCATTTGGATGGCACCAAATAAGTTGCCGTGCGTTTGCGTCCAATCGCTAGGATAAAGCTTGTCAGGCGCAATAGCAGCGGCTTTTTGGGCCGCCATCGGTGCGTTAAAGATATCATCAAGCTTCATACGTATGCCCTGCGCGCCCTCTGGTAGACGCAGTAATTTTGCCGCATCGCCCATCGGAATAAACGCCATCAAACTGTCCACTTCGGGACTGATGGTAAAAATACCTGTCAACGTAAAACGCTTAAAGCGCGGTATCACACCTGCTGGCGATGGCGACGCTTCTGGCAGCACCAAGGTCACTTTATCGCCTAAGCGCAGCCCCAACGATTGCACCATCTCTTCACCAAGGACAATACTGAACTCACCGTTTTGCAGCGTATCAATACTGCCTTCTACCATGTGCTCGTTGATGATAGAAACGTTTTTCTCATACTCTGGATCGACGCCGGTGACCATAATCCCAGCCACTTGACCGTTGGAGGTCAGCATACCTTGCAGCTGAATAAAGGGTGCGACGGCAGCAACTTCGGGATCTTCTTTAATTTTATCGGCCACCTCTTTCCAATCACCGATAATCTCGGTTGAAATTACCGTCGCTTGTGGCACCATACCCAAAATACGCGTTTTGAGCTCGCGATCAAAACCATTCATGACCGATAGCACCGTAATCAGTACCGCCACGCCAAGCGTCAGTCCAATCATTGAAATCAGCGATATAAAGGAAATAAAACCATTACTACGCTCTGCTCGGGTGTACCGTAAGCCGATAAATAACGCTAAAGGACGAAACATATTCAAACTCTTTATCTTATCTACGTGCGACTTTATTTATGTTATAAAATCCAATGCAGCAACCGCCTTTTAGTATGACACTCACTAAGGCTGTTGCCGCAAAAACATATCAATCGAACAAAAAACAGGGGATTATGAGCAGCAAAATACCGCTGTCAAAAGGGAGCTAGTTTGACACAATTTGACTTATATGTGCCAGTCATTAGCGCAAACTGCCGGTATTTTTTAATAAAAATTCAACTTTTCATATTATTTTTCGCGAGGGGCTTGCTATTAGTTGCGTCTATACCTATATATTGTATGCTAAGGACAATTGTCATTAACCCCTCATTGTTGTTTGTTGCCTCTTTACTGACGACATTGCTGGTTATCATAAACCAATCCGCTCATATATTGGATAATGGTCAGCAATCACAGTTTTAGACCCAAACCTCATGGCTGACTTAAGTTTGAGTATATTCATGACCATTAATTATCAATATAAAAACATCCAATCTCCCACCAAAATCACCTTAACTGACGAGCAATCTGCCGGTCACGCCGATCATTGGCGGATTTTGACCGATGACATGAGTCAAGACGTGCCAGAATGGCTACAAAAGATGATTGAAAAAGCGGCGATGCCAAAAGGGCTCAACAGCAATGTCAGCGCTAAAGACAGCTGCTTATTGCTATCTGAAGACCAGCCTTGTCATATCAATCAAGTGCTGGCGATGAAAGACGGCAAGCCTGAATGCTTTATTAATGCTTACCCTTGTGTCGATAGCCCTTATGGTTTGATGTGCAAAATCGAGCGCATGATTGTCAATGACAACACTCACGATGCGGTCTTACGCTTACGCACCGCTGATGGCAGCATTATTTATGCTTTCGACCAGCTATATACCGCTAACCGCCATTTATATCAGCAAGATACCGCCTATTATGTGAACTTTAGTGCGTGGGCGCATGAGATTAAGCTGAGTGAACAAGACGAAGTGATTATGGTCGAAGACCAAGAAGCCATTCGCTACCATCGCGCTTTTAACGACATCGTCGCCGCTAATGATGGAAAAATGCCTGACGATTTACAAGAGCAAATCAAAGCATGGCAGCCTCAAACCAAAGAACAAATGGCGCCCGTCGAGATTAATCTCGGTCATATGTGCGCATATTTGTTCGGCGATACCATAGGGCAAGAAGATGAAGCGTGGTGTCAAGGTCAGGTGCTTGGTAAGCAAGAAACACTATTTAATGGTCAGACCATTATCTTATTTGATGTGGTGGTACTGCGAGAGCAAGATGCAGATCCTTTTGTCATTCGTATCGGCGCACCTAAAACCGAAGCCACCGCTGCTATTGAAGTGCATGACTATGTACAGGCCAATATTTGGTTACAAGCGGCGATTTACAAAGAAAATCAAAAACCACAAACAACTGCGCAACAATCAAAAGCCAGTTAATTTAGAAGTTACTTTACTGTTAAATTCTCCGACGAAAAAGCCCTTAATGTGAATTAAGGGCTTTTTTTATGCTAAACGTTATTGATACAAAAATGAAAAACAAGTCATTAAGCTAAGGTAGTCATTGACTTGATATTACTATAAAGCTCTTTTTGCTCAGCACTTGGACGCGCGGTTTGTACTGCCATCAATTGTGACATATCACCTTCGACACGAATTTTACCGGCCATAAAAGCGCCCATGATTTCATTGGTATCAAAGTTGGTAATGATAGATTGCAGCAGGCTACGATCCAACAATAAGGTTGTGGTTGCCTTATCATTCAGACCGCGATGCAGTAAGCCGTCAGCAAAGCTTGCTTCGATATCTTGCTCCGTATCGGTAACTTTTAAGTTCACCACCATATTAGCAAGCGCTGGTGGTAAATTTAATTCACCGGCTTCTTGACCCATTTTCTCAACTTGCTCAAACCATTCGTCTGTCAAAAAAACTGCCATATTATTATCCTTAATACCTATTACTTATGAGGTTATTTATGAAGGTAGGCTTGTGCCAGCATACGGCTAAGCCTAACCACTATTTAAAAGTTCAAAATATTCGTTAATATCAGTATAAAGCACTTGGTTAGCGATAATACAAGGCGTCATTATAAGGTGCGATTCGATGATAAGTAAAACTTATTTATAGCGCAAATGCTGCTATTGTTACAAAACCACCGCTTAATTGTATTTTTTGCGCCAAAAAGCACTATCTTTTTTCACCCCTAGAATAGTAGGGAAATTGGGTATAAAATAGGTGTATAACGCTGAAAGATTATATCGTTCATAACTATTTTTACCAAAGAGTTTGTATTTTGGCGCATAGTTCTGATGATATTTGATTAGGTTTGCGTTACAATACCCTTAAACAGAGTCGGGAGTTTTAACTAAACATTACGTAAACATGGTTTTTGTCAGCCGCCGCTAGCATACATCTACGGTCAGTAAGCTTTAGGACCTTATGGATATTGGTATCTATCTTCATTGGTACAGCGTTTTTAGTAATAATTAAGATAAATACTTTGCCTCATTAGATGTTTGATGCTCAAAACGGCGCATCTGCTTATTTATTTTGACAGGTTGTTAACAATCCTACTATCGAGCAGCTACAAACCTTTGGCGTCAATACGCTTTGGTCTTTAATACCCGCTGCTATTAAGCGCAAGCTTAGACAGATAGGTGATAATCTAAGGATAATAGGCAGACCAAAAACAGCATGTACCGCTAAGTTCATCTAAGAGATAGCTCTAGATGGTGCGGAGCGTTAGTTAATTCTGTTGATAATTCGGGCTGTAAAGGAATCATCCAATGAGTTTACAAAACACAGCAGTCGCCCCAGTGGACCGTGAGTACGAAATTACTATCGTAAGATTCTTTACGATAATGGCCGTGATATGGGGCATCGTCGGCATGAGTATTGGTGTGTTCATTGCTTCACAGTTAGCATGGCCAGCACTCAACTTTGACATTCCATGGCTGACGTTTAGTCGTTTAAGACCGCTACATACTAACGCGGTCATTTTTGCGTTCGGTGGCTGTGCCCTGTTCGCAACGTCTTACTATATTGTTCAGCGTACCTGTAAAACGCGCCTATTTGCACCGTACTTAGCTTGGTTTACCTTTTGGGGTTGGCAAGCGGTTATCGTAGCAGCCGTTATTACCCTTCCTTTAGGTTTAACATCAACCAAGGAATACGCTGAGCTTGAGTGGCCTATCGATATTTTGATTGCATTGGTATGGATCTCTTATGCCATCGTTTTCTTCGGTACGCTAATCAAACGTAAAACCTCACATATTTATGTGGCTAACTGGTTCTTTGCAGCTTTTATTATTACGATTGCACTACTACATATCGTAAACAGCATGGCGATTCCTGTTAGCGCGTTCAAATCTTACTCGCTGTTTGGCGGTGCAACTGATGCCATGGTGCAGTGGTGGTACGGACATAACGCGGTAGGTTTTTATCTAACGGCAGCGTTCCTTGGAATGATGTATTACTTCGTTCCAGTACAGATTGGTCGTCCTATTTATTCTTACCGTTTGTCTATCGTTCACTTTTGGGCATTGATTGCTTCATATATGTGGGCTGGTGGTCACCATTTGCATTATTCAGCGCTTCCAGATTGGACGCAGTCTCTAGCAATGGTATTCTCAATCATCCTATTTGCGCCATCTTGGGGCGGTATGATTAACGGTGTCCTAACGCTATCAGGCAGTTGGGATAAGCTGCGTACCGATCCGATCATTCGCTTTATGATTGTGGCATTGTCGTTCTATGCAATGTCAACGTTTGAAGGTCCGATGATGTCTATTAAGACCGTCAACGCGTTATCGCATAACACGGACTGGACAGTCGGTCACGTACACTCAGGTGCGCTTGGCTGGGTTGGTATGATTACCATTGGTTCGCTATATGTATTGTTACCACGTATCTATAACAAACCAAAAATGTATTCTATTAGCTTAATCACCACGCATTTCTGGTTAGCAACAGCGGGTACTATCTTCTATATCGTTTCTATGTGGATTTCAGGTATCGGCCAAGGCATGATGTGGCTTGCGACCAATCCAGATGGTACGTTGGTATATAGCTTCGTTGATACCGTTGAGTTCTCACATTTCCCATATATTGGTCGTGCTTTTGGTGGCCTATTGTATGTATCGGGTATGTTTGTTATGGCATATAACGTTTATAAAACACTTAAAATGCCAGAAGGTAAGCCTGTAGATATCGCTGACCCAACGGATCATGAACCTAGTGTTGATAAACCTTCGGCAGCTAACGTATAAGGAGCGATCATGTCTGGTACACCGCATGAAATTATTGAAAAAAATACAGGCTTATTGGTCATCTTTATTGTTATCGCAATCAGCTTTGCAACTTTGGTAGAAATCGTACCACTGATTTATGATAACAAAAGCCCTGAAGAAGGCGGGGTAAATGCTCCCCTGCCTGCTATGGAGCCTTGGACAGCGCTTGAGTTTGAAGGGCGTGATATTTATATTCGTGAAGGTTGTCACGTCTGTCACACTCAAATGATTCGCCCATTACGTGCTGAAGTTGAGCGTTATGGACCGTACTCACGCGCTGCTGAGTCAACATGGGATCATCCCTTCTTATGGGGATCAAAACGTACTGGACCTGACCTGGCACGTGTTGGTCAGCGCTACTCTGAAGAGTGGCAAAAGCAGCATCTGATAGACCCGCAATCACTCGTTCCTGAATCAGTGATGCCAGGTTTCCCTTGGCTTGCAACCAACGAAGTCAATGGGTCAAACGTTCAAACGAAAATGCGTCTATTCCGCGATCGCTTCGGTGTTCCTTATACTGAAGAAGATATCGAAGGAGCTCCCGATGCTGTTCTTGGTGCCACTGAGCTTGACGCTCTTGTTGCCTATCTACAACAGTTAGGCACCGCGATGGAAGGACAGCGCTAATGGGTATTGGTGAATTACAAACAATTGCGACCGTTTCTGCCTTCATTGCGTTTATAGGTGTTGCATGGTGGGCGTATTCGCCAAAAAACAAAAAACGCTTCGAAGAAGATGCACAACTTGCGCTTGATGACGAGGATATTAAGTCTCTGTCTGAAGAGCAGCGCAATAAGGATAAACGATGACATTTTTTTGGAGTTCTTGGATCACCATACTAAGTATTATGTGTTGGGCGGGTATCCTCGGCGTCTTACTAATGGTGTTGAAGTACAAGCCAGAAGTAGAAGAAGACGGTACTACTGGGCACACTTACGACGGTATTCAAGAATACGATAAGCCACTGCCTAAATGGTGGTTGGTAATATTTTTTGGCTCAATCATTTGGGGTGCTGCATACTGGGTATTTTTCCCAGCTATTCAACCAGCAAACTGGGACGGCATCGCAACGGTAGAAGTCGATGGCGAGACTGTACCTTGGTCGTCAAAAAATGAGTTATATAGTGAACTTGAAAGTAATAACAAGGTGTTTACCGATAACTTTGAGCAAAACATTTTGGCCAAAGCAGATGCTAGCGGTGCGACTAAAACGCTAGCAACGCTGTCTGAGATGCAAGCAACCCTGCGTCATAGTGAGAAGCCACCAGCAGAGCTACAGGCTCAAATCGACGAGAAAGTGGCCGAGTTGGCACCTTATGTCGAAAAGCTGGCTGAAAACCCGAATGCATTGAAGGTTGGTAGTCGCTTGTTCTTACAGAATTGTGCTGTCTGTCACGGCTCTAATGCGAAAGGTGCGCTAGGCTATCCTAATTTGACCGACAATGACTGGTTATATGGCGGTGAAGCTTCACATATCCTAACGACGCTACATAATGGTCGTGTTGGTGGTATGACAGCTTGGCGTGACCAACTTGGCGAAGATGGTGTGCGGGCAGCGGCTGAATATGTCTTGTCAATCTCTGGTAACCAACCAGGTTATGAGCTTGACCAAGCTAAAGTTGCTCAAGGTGAAGTGATATTCAATGAGCCTACCAACTGTGTGCTGTGTCATGGTAATGATGCTAAAGGTATGATTTCTACTGGCGCACCAGATTTGACTGATAATATTTGGTTGTATGGTGGTGATCGTGAAAGTATCCGCGAAACCTTGCGTTATGGTCGTGCTGGCGTCATGCCTGAATGGCAGACTAAACTAGGTAATGAGCGTATTATGCTACTTGCTGCTTATGTTTATTCTCTATCAGACAGAACGCCTCAGCCTGCTAAAGCGCAGCCTGTTTCTGCCGCTGCACCAAAAGCAGCCACACCTGAAACGGCAGTTGCAAACTAAGCACATTTAGTCAGTTGTATATCGTAAATAAGTAGTGTTTGACAAAGGGAGGACTGTGATTGCAGTTCTCCCTTTTTAGTTATTTATCAGCTTTATGTTTTATTAATAAACTCTGTCTACGAGCAACTCGCAAAATCAAACTGCCGATAGATTTAATACGTTTTATGCTCTATCACCACTGGTTTTAATATTTATCAAGCTTAATAATGATACGCACTTCGTCTATCAATAAGTCGCAGATAAGTATTGCTTTTTAGCATTCTCACCCCATTTATAGTAGGGAAACTGCTAAAATAGTAATCTATTAGAAACACTATAGAATCATCTATTTAAGCATATTTTAATCCTTTATTTACAATCGCTCATTTGGTAGCAAGTTTGGATACTTTTTTTGGTATGAGACTTGCTACTTACTGACATTGATAACATCGCACATCCATATACCCAGGTATTAAAGGTATTTGTTCATCATGCCAGCAGACTGATTCTTTTTTTAAAGAGGCACGTTTATGTCAGCACAACCATCCAATAAAATTCCTGTCGTTGAGGTGGATCTTAACGCCAATAAAAAACGCGTTCACCCTAGGTTTATCACTGGATTTTACCAAAATATCCGCGTGATTAGCATGTATGCGTTATTGGCATTATTTTTGATTTTACCGTGGATAAGGTATAACGGCAGGCAAGCTATCTGGTTCGATGTGCCGTCGCAGCATTATTATATTTTTGGTATGACGTTTCTGACACAGGACTTTTACTTTCTTGCCGTCTTTGCGCTTATTGCGGCTTTTGCGCTATTTATGGTGACGGTATATGCAGGGCGGGTTTGGTGTGGTTATGCCTGTCCGCAAACCATCTGGACGCATATGTTCCAATACGTTGAAAAAATAGTCATCGGCGATCGCAATAAACGTATCAAGTTTGATAAAGAACCTATGAATGCTAAAAAAGTCTTCAAGCGTTTTTTAATCTACTTTATTTGGTTTGTATTTTCGATGATTACGGCGATGACGTTTGTCAGTTATGTATCAGGGACAGAAGCTCTATATGGTAGTTGGCAAATGTTAGGGGGTGTTATCCCCTTCCCTGAGTGGTCAACGTGGATATGGGTATCGATATTTATTTTCGCTTTTTCAACTTACGTCAATGCAGGCTATATGCGCGAGCAGATGTGTATCCAAATCTGTCCGTATGGCCGTTTCCAAAGCGTGATGTTTGATAAAGATACCTTGATTGTTTCTTATGATTATGAGCGCGGTGAACCTCGCGGCGCCCGTAAAAAAGGCACCCATCCTGAGAATTTAGGCGACTGTATTGACTGTACGATGTGTGTGCAAGTATGCCCAACAGGTATCGATATTCGTGATGGTTTGCAGGTTGCCTGTATTCAGTGTGCCGCCTGTGTCGATGCTTGTAATGATGTAATGGATAAAGTTGGCTACCCACGTGGCTTGATTCGTTATACTACAGAACGGCAATTGGTCGAAAAAGAGCCAAGCCGTGTATTGCGCCCGCGCTTTTTTGCTTATTTAACCTTGCTTGCGGTACTTTGTGGCGGTGTGGTTTATGCATTGACAGACCGCGTACCGTTAGAGATTGATATTCGCCGTGACCGTAATCAGTTGTCGTCATTGAACCAACAAGGCATGATTGAAAACAGCTATATCGTTAAATTGACCAACAAAACCCAAAGTGCGCACACTTATAAAATAAGCCTTGAGCCACAAGAAGGCTTGAGCTTAGGCGTACGCTTCAACGATGTGCCATTAGAAGCAGGCGAAAGCTTTGATATGCCAGTCAGTATTTATGGCGACCCTGAGGTGATTGAGTTTGGTCAAACGCCGATTACTTTAACAGTAGCCAGCGAAGACGGTAAGTATAATGTGAGTAAACAAAATATCTTTACCACGCAAGGGCAGTAATTATTGAGTATGTAGTTGCTTTTATCTATTCATCCGCTCGTTAGTGGTGCTTGGTCAAAGGCTAATCATCACTGACTGGCAGCTGAAGTATTTATCATTAAACTGGCTGCTCTGAGCCGTCGGTTTATTTTTTGATAGCGTTTATAATAAGCTGACAAACCGCACTTTATAAACGAATATCTGATTAATAGGTATGTTATGTCTAGTCCAACACCGAACTTTAAGCATCAAGACAGCCAACCATGGTACAAAAACTATATGGTGGTTATCTTTGTCATTGGCATGCCAGCTTTTGTAGTAATCGCTTGCATTTGGTTTGTTTATTATTCTTATCAAATCCGTGATAGCGTGGTACGCGACGATTGGTATATGGATGGCAAAACCCTATATCATGACGTCTCACGCGACAAGCTCACCTATGATTTAGATTTACATGGCAAGATGCAGTTTGCCGATAATGGCGATGTCGTTTTTTATCTCAATTATCCTGAGCAAAGTTTGCAGTCTGGTAAATTATTAAACGGTGAGCCTTTAACCTATCCTGACTCTTTAGAGTTGTCTATCTCGCACGCCACCGACATTAAAAAAGACCGCGATGCGGTACTCAAACATCAAGAAGGTAACAAGTACACGGCGCAAGTCGATTTGGATGACGTAAAAGGCAAATATTATTTGCAAGTCAGTTATGATGGAAAGAATGATTGGCGTATGCAGGATGTGGCAAAATTACCACGCCCTGAGGTGAGTTTTAACCCTCTACCCGTTTTTGCCAAAAGTTAATTGTTAAGGTTAAATAAATACAAAAAAAACCAGCCATTAGTGAATAATGCGCTGGTTTTTTTTGGTGGTAATTTTATAAAAACATAGTGAGTAAAAAATAATATCGATACATCACGCACTGTTGATATCAGTTTTTCTTGCTTGCTGTGCCTGCGCAGACAGAGGCCACAAAAAATTGATATCAGCAATACCGTCGCGTTTTTAGGATATTTTGACTATAGCTATCTATATGATTTAAATCACCGGATTAATCGTGGGGATTTTTTGCGTGGTACGGCTAGTTTTTGCCATGCTATCGGTGCTTTCTGCCTGCTGATCATGGTCGTGGTCGTGGTTGTGATGACTGGCAAACTTCGGATTAAAAACTTGAGTTTTTGGCGCTACTGGTAAACCAATCTCAGCCAAACTGTCGGTCTGCCCTGCTTGGATATTATCGCCTTCAAATAAGCGCTCATTGTCATCGCGCTCTATGTTTAAAGTTTCAAAGTCAAACAACTCGCGATCGGCCAATTGTGACGGCGCGACGTTTTGCATCGCTTTAAAAATAGACGCCAAACGCTGTGGATGGGCGTTATCCCATTCGCGTAGCATATCATTGATAATTGCGCGTTGCAGATTGGTTTGGCTGCCGCATAGATTACACGGAATAATCGGAAATTCTTTTAAACGTGCGTATTCAATGATGTCTTTTTCTTCAACGTAAGCAAGCGGACGAATCAGTAAGTTTTGCTTATCATCGCTTAGCAGTTTTGGCGGCATGGATTTCAGCGCGCCGCCGTGGAATAAATTTAAAAAGAACGTCGCGAGCATATCATCGCGGTGATGACCAAGGGCGATTTTGGTGGCGCCGATTTGTTTGGCAAAACCATATAGCGAACCGCGACGCAGGCGTGAGCAGGCTGAGCAGTACGTTTTACCTTCTGGCACCACGCTTTTGACGATACTATAGGTATCTTTTTCTAAAATATAATGGGCAATACCTTGCTCATTCAAATAAGCGGGCAAAATATCTTCGGGATAACCGGGCTGCTTTTGGTCAAGATTTACCGCAACGATATCAAAGCTAATCGGGGCAATGCGCTTGAGCAGCAATAAAATATCGAGCAACGTATAGCTGTCTTTACCGCCTGAAACGCAAACCATGACCACATCGCCATCTTCAATCATATTAAAATCGCGAATCGCCCATGATACTTGGCGACGTAGCTTTTTTTGTAGCTTGCGAAATTCTGCCGTTTCAGTCGGTAAAATTTGCGTAGAGGATGTTTGCTCAGCGGTATTATTACTTATAGCCGCGCCAGCAATGTCGTCATACCCCATACTATCAGTATCTTCAGCATCACTATCCCAGCCAGTATCGGTAGAACTGGTTTTCGAAGAGGCTTCATCAAACTGGGAAGGGATTTTAGGCGTAAACAAGGTCGCGACGGTCATAAGGTACTCAATATCTTTACAAAGTTAATTTTACTACAAAGCAATTAGCAATATTTTTCAGCAGGTGGGCTTTAAAAGCAGCGATTATAACAAATTTTGCTAACAGATTGAAAAGTCGCACAAAATTAGTGGCTTTTTGTGCCCATTTTTATCGCAACTTATGCGCAATTAAACATATCTTCAGAGTTATGTAATAATGCCACCTTAGTTAAAACAGCCATTTCTCAGAAACTCAAATTTTTCAAATTTCTTAAACCAACAATAGACAATACTATGACTCAAATAACTGCGCCAACCTCCTCTCCCAGTCTCAAAGACAATGCTGATTTAGCAGCACTACATAAAAGCCAAAATGCCGTGGTGCTGCTATCAGGCGGGCTTGATTCCGTGACGTGTTTGTATTGGGCAAAGGCGCGCTATGCGTCTGTGACGGCGGTCAGTTTTAACTATGGTCAACGCCACAATAGCGAGCTTATCGCTGCCAAAACCATTGCAAAGACTGCCAATGTTAACCATCGCATTATTGATATCGATATCGCCCAGCTTGGTGGCTCCTCACTCACCGACCACAGCATGACTGTCCCTGATGGCGATACTGATAAATTCCCGAGTAACGATAGCGATGGCAGTGATGTCAATAATATCGATAACGTTGATAACGTCGATAACGTTGATAACGTTGATAATGACGCCATTCCAAATACCTATGTGCCGGCGCGTAATACCATATTTTTATCTTATGCTTTGGCAGTCGCTGAAGTCACTGATGCCAACCATATCGTCATCGGCGTCAGTTCAGTCGATTATTCTGGCTACCCTGATTGTCGTCCAGAATATATCGCTGCCTTCGAACACATGGCAAACCTCGCCACCAAAGCCGGCGTTACTGGTCATCATTTATCCATTCAAACGCCGTTGCAGCATTTAAGTAAAGCCAAAACCATTGAGCTCGGTTTAGCGCTCGGGGTCGATTATGGACAGACGATTTCTTGTTATCAGGCAGATGCCAATGGTCTTGCTTGCGGTATTTGCGACAGCTGCGTCCTACGTCGCCAAGGATTTGCCCAAGCTGGGGTTGCTGATCCAACGCGTTACCAGTCTAATGAGTCTTAATAAACCTTTGGAAATATTCTGTTAAGTATTTGAAAATGGCGCTATTATTGTCTTGGCGCGGCCGCTCATTAAACATTTGCGCAACATTTGCTTGCATTAACACAGCACGCTAGCGTTGTATTTTAGACGATTTACTTGCTATGGTATGGGCGACTATGTCAGTCACAAGCGACATGTACTGCTGGTTTACTAAAATATAATGAGTGACATAGATAAAAAAGCTTTTATAGTTACCTATACTTTTATCATCACTTATATAAGCCATAAAACCTGTGACCATATAACACTACCAAGATTTTATATAAAATCTGAGAAATTGACACGACCCGTAGAGGATGTTTATGAAGTTTTTGCCCGTTTTACCCCTAGCTCTTGCTGCGCTGTTTGCCTTACCACAAGCGAATGCAGCCGACATCAAACAAGACAATATCAATACCTGTGTCAAAGGCGCGGTCAAATATAAAGTCGCTAATAAAAGCGATGCTACCAAACTTTGTAACTGCACCATCGGTGTCCGTAGCAATATGACCATCGGTCAAATGTGGGAAATCGAAAGCTATGCAAAAAGTAAAAAAGACCCATCAGGTCTTCCCTACGTGAAAAAAATGCAAAAAGACTTGCAGCAATGCACCGTGGGCTTGGACCTAAAACAGCCACAAAAACCTGCCTAAGCTGCTTAAGAAAATATTTGCTACAAAATACAAAAGACTGGTCATCGCCAGTCTTTTTTGTTGCGAATGAATAAGTGAAGTGTAAAACGGAGTATTTATTTCTGCCAAACTGCCTATAATAAGACCACCTACTATAATATACGCATAACCGAAACTAATAAGGATTTTATAATGGCTAAGCCCACTACAGAGAACCTTGCCCTGCCCGATTTTCCGGTCACTATCGTGCGCGAGCTAGACGGCAATTTTATTTATGACGATATCAGCCTAAAAGAGCTGGTTGCCCATACCGATAAGGGGCTTATCTTATATTTTTATCCAAAAGACAATACCCCAGGCTGTACCACGCAAGCGACAGAATTTACTACTCATATCAATGCGTTTGATGAATTG
This sequence comes from Psychrobacter sp. YGAH215, assembly GCF_007280595.1. NCBI lineage: Bacteria > Pseudomonadati > Pseudomonadota > Gammaproteobacteria > Moraxellales > Moraxellaceae > Psychrobacter > Psychrobacter sp. YGAH215. Next base: position 107,452 of record NZ_VKLR01000010.1, read on the forward strand.
GGCTACGATATCATCGGTGTGTCGCGCGATAGCGTTGAGTCTCACGAAAAATTCATCGCTAAGTACAATTTGCATATTCCTCTGATTAGCGACAGTGATGAGAAATTATGCCAATATTTTGATGTAATTAAAGAAAAAAATATGTATGGCAAAGTCAGCTTAGGCCTTGTACGTTCAGCCTTTGTCTTTAATAAAGATGGCATACTTACTCATGCACAGCGCAATTTACGCGCAGCTGGCTATACCGAACGCTTACTCGCCACGCTCGCGCCATAATATTTTTATGATTATTTGGTAATTTTATTTATCTCTATCGACTACGATAAAATCTTTTTAATTTGAGAGTAATATGAACCAACAGACTGACAGCACCGCCGATAATAACACTGATAAAGAAGCGACGCGCAAGGTATCGGTGGCGGTTATCGGCGCTGGTACCGCCGGTCAAAACGCCTTTCGCCAAGCCAGAAAACTAAAAGACGACGTCCTCATCATTAATGACGGCTATTGGGCAACGACTTGTATCGCCGTCGGCTGTATGCCGAGTAAACTTCTCATCGCTGCTGCCGATCGCGCCCATGACACCAACCATTCTGGCGAGTTTGGTATTCATGCTACTGCTCAAATAGATGGCAAACAAGTGATGGAGCGGGTTCGCGCCGAACGCAATCATTTTGCCAGTTACGTCCAAAAGCAAGTAGAAAGCTGGCCTGCTGAGACAAAAATAGCGGGTCGCGCTTACATCAACCAACAAGGTCTCATTGAGGTCAATGATGAACTCATCGAAGCCGATAAAATTATCGTGGCGACTGGTAGTAAGCCGTTTATCCCTGATAACTGGGCGGATAAACTTGGCAAAACATTATTGACTTCCGATACCGTCTTTGAGCTAACTGATTTACCAAAGTCTCTCGCCGTCATCGGCGCAGGGGCTATCGGCTTGGAGCTCGCCCAAGCCTTTACACGTTTGGGCGTCGAGGTGACACTTTTTAATCGCGACAAACGCGTCGCCGGTTTAAAAGATGAAGATATCAATAATAAAGCCATTGATTGCTTAAGTCGTGAGATGACCATGCATTTGGGTAGCAAGATTAACGACGTCGGTCAGCAAGCAGCAGATAACGAAGGCTCAGCGGCTTTTATCGATTACGAAGACAGCGCTGGTGAGACGCGCCAGTGGCAGGGCGATTATGTATTGGTCGCTACGGGCCGACACAATAATATCGCAGCCCTAGGCGTTGAAAACGTAGGGGTTGAGCTTGATGACAAAAATCGTCCAAAGCAGCTCGATAAAAAAACGGGTAAAATTGGCAATTTAGAAGTTTATATTGTCGGTGACGCCAATGCCAATCTGCCTTTATTACACGTTGCCAGTGATGAAGGTTTTAGTGCGGGTAGTATGGTCTGTAACAACAATAGCGATGCTTATATCCGCCCAACTGCCGCGCCGTTTTCTATCGTCTTTTGCTCGCCACAAATCGTGAACGTCGGCATGTCGCTACCTGAAATACAAGCCGATCCAGAGCTTGAATATGTGATTGGAAAAGCCAGCTTTGATAATCAAGGTCGTAGCCGCGTGATGGGTGTCAATTGCGGCCTACTGTACATTTATGGATGCAAAAAAACAGATAGAATTTTGGGCGCAAGCATGGTGGCGCCTGATGCTGAATATATCGGTCATATATTGGCGATGGCGATTACCAATGATATGAGTATAAAGGACATGCTCGATACGCCTTTTTATCATCCGACGATACTAGAAGGTCTGCGTACGGCGTTACGCAACGTTCAGCGCATGATGAAAATCCCTTATCAGTATCACGATACTCAAGAAGGGACTTTTTAATCGACTGATAAAACCATTTTTATTAAAATTAACGTTAATATGGTTCAAATTATCACGCGCAGGTAAGATTAGATTGAGAATGAGCTGCGCGGTTTGCGCTGATTGTTCCTTAAAATTTTAGCGTTAAAACTTTATTATTAGATGATTTTATAGCTGAATTATCTTAGTATAAGCTCTTTTTACGATTCATTTGATGTAGACCCAAACTTTGCATGGATAAAACAATGGCAATCGCTGGTATTACTGACTTCTTTCAAGAGATTGTTCGCGACCTACATACCAGCTTATATATTGCTATCGGCGGCTCCATCGAAGAAGACTCACTCGACTGGACTTCTAAATCAGTAGAACTGGTGAGCACGGCCATCAAAATCCTAATACTGCTGGCGGTATTGGGATTTTTTTATTGGCTTGCCATCTATCTTATCAAGAAAAGCAAAAGCCGCATTGGGCTCAATGAACGCCGCTCTAAAATCGCCCGCTCGGTATTACGCTATATTTGGATAGTCAGCAGTTTAATCGCTATTATGAGTCAGCTAAGCTTTGAACCAGATACGGTCAAAGCCACGGCCAAAGCCAGTACGTGGGCGGGAATTTACTATGTGTTATGGGCGTCATCTGGACAAATTATACATAAGGTTTTACAGCATTATGGTCTAAACGCCTCTATTGAGCAGCTGCTTAAAAATATTTTATCGGTGCTATTATTGGTATTCGGGCTTGCCAGCGTTATGGCACAATTTGGCTTTGATATCGTATCTTTGGTAGCAGGTCTGGGGATTGCCGGTATTGCCGTGGGTTTTGCCGCCCAATCGACGCTTGCTAACTTTATCGCCGGCATTACCATTTTACTTGAGCAGTCCTTTCAAGTCGGTGACTGGGTCAATATCAATGACAATGAAGGGCGGGTTGTGGTCATCGCGTTACGCACGACCCATATTTTAACCCGTGATAACATCACCGTCATCATCCCCAACTCCAATGTCGCCTCATCAGTGGTCACCAATTTAACTTCAAAAAACTTTATTCGTTTTGATATCCGTATGCGCATTGCTTTTGAAGATGATGTCGATAAGGCGCGCGAGGTTATTTTACAAGTATTGTCTGATAGTGAAGTAGTACTCAAGCGCCCTGAAACCTCAGCGACGGTAGACGAGATTGGCGAATATGGAGTGTTTTTTGTCATACGCTTTTGGGTCAAGCCTGCCGCCGTTGCGCGTATGCCAAAAATTAAAGAAGGTTTACGAGAGAATATTAAACGCGCGTTTGATGCCGCGGATATTTCAACCCCTTACCCTCATATGCGTTTGCTGATGCCAAAAAACGTTGATTCTCCTATCGACACCAAGCCCTTTGCAACCACGACCAAACTGATTACTGAAGACAACTCATTAAAAAAAGATGCTGAATAACGGCTCGATAATCTCAAAACCCAGTAAGTCATCATTTTTTCAACTTAGCTTTTAAACACTGCACCATAAACACTGCCACTTTAAACTATCAACTTCGTAATTATGGTAAAATTGCCAGTGAAACCTCATAATTTTAAGCCTTAAGATTTTAAACATCAGGGTTTTGAGGTGCATTATTTATCAATTTAGCCCACAGGTAACCGTATGACCGAAACTACCACGCCCAACTCCTTATCAACCGCTGCAGCCGAGTTGTCGCTTGACCTTATTATTACTTGTGCCGATGGGCTTGAAGCACCGCTACAAATTGAGCTAAGCAGCTTTGGCATTGCAAGTGAGATGAAAAGTACAGGACGCTTAGCGGTCACTGGTAGCTTGCGCGACCTTTATACCATTTGTTTATGGTCACGGGTGGCGTCGCGGGTATTGATGCTGATTAAACGTAAAAATATCAATACTGAATACGATGTGGCAGAACAGCTGTATGGCTTGGCAAAATCGGTCAATTGGACCGAGCAATTTGGCTTAGAGCAGACGTTTGCCATTCGTCTGTCTGTCGATAAGCGCGTTGCCGTCAGTCAACAATTTGCCATGCTGCGGATCAAAGATGCGATTGCCGATACCTTTAATGAAATCTATGACAGCCGTCCTAATGTCGATAGTAAAAACCCAGATTTTTCAGTCTTTGCGACGGTCAATGATAAGCAGGCTGAGCTGTATTTAGATTTATCAGGTACCAGTTTGCACCGCCGTGGCTACCGCGTTGCCATGACTGAAGCGCCGCTAAAAGAAAACTTGGCAGCGGCGCTACTTTATAGCGCGGGTTGGCATAAGAAAAATGATGCCGGTAATGCCCCTTTTTATAATGCCCTAATCGACCCGATGTGCGGCTCTGGTACTTTCATCATTGAAGCGCTACTCATGCACTGCGATTATGCTGTCGGTATCGATAAAGCGGCCAATCAATTTGGCTTTTATCAATGGCAACATCATGATGAAGCGCTATGGCAACAGATGATTGACGATGCGCAGACGCGTTTTCGTGAAGCTTTAGAGATTATCAACGAACAACCTGATACATTGCCGCTCGTTTTGGGATTTGATGCCGATAGTGGCGCGATTTTGGCGACAGAAAAGAACTTGATTGCCGCAGGTTTGCAGGATTTATTACCGCTACTTGACCTTGAAACCCGCGCCCTCAATCAGCTCAGCCACGTTTTAAAGCCATTAGCCGATGATGGCCGCTTAAGCAATCCTTTGGTCATTACCAACCCACCTTACGGTGAGCGCTTGGGCGATGAAGAGATGATTAAGCCATTATATCAAGCGCTTGGGCTTATCTTACAAGACAGCTTTGCGGGTAGTGGCGTCAATCCGATGCTTGGTATCTTGGCAGCCAATGTCGAACAGGTTGATATCTTGCCCATTAAAGAGCCAAAAACTTTGCGCTGCCATAATGGAGCAATCACGGTTTATTTCCGCTACGGCACCTTGATTGCTGGGCAAACAGGTAGCCTTATTAGTCGCTTTGAGAAGCGCGAGATTGCCGTGGAAGAAGGACAAGACTTTATTAACCGTTTGCAAAAAAATCTGGGCAAACTTAAAAGACTCGCTAGCAAAGACACTGTCAGCAATATTCGCGTCTACGACGCTGATTTGCCTGATTTTAAAGTGGCGATTGATTTGTATGGCGATTACGTACACGTGCAAGAATATGCGCCACCAAAAACCATTCCGGTAGAGACCGCAAAAAAACGTTTTAATTTGGCCTTGATGGGCATTCGCGAAGTGCTCAACATTAACCGCGAACAAGTTTTTATCAAAACTCGGGCACGCCAATCGGGCAACGATCAATATAGCAAGCAAGGCAGTAGCGAAAAACGCGGTAAATTTTATGTTGCGCGTGAAAATGGCGCCTATCTGTACGTCAACTTTACCGATTACCTCGATACAGGCTTGTTTATTGACCACCGCAATATGCGCGCCCGTATCAAAGACAATAGCCGCGGCAAATCGGTGCTGAACTTATTTGCTTACACTTGCACGGCAAGTGTGCACGCAGCATTGGCTGGCGCGAAGAAAGTCACCAGCGTTGACTTGTCGCAAAACTATCTTGATTGGGGCAAGCAAAACTTTGCTTTAAATGGTTTAAATGTCAGCAGCAATAAATATCAATTCGTCGCCGCTGACATTTTTGAGTGGATTAAAGGTAATACGGAACAATTTGACATTATCTTTATCGATCCGCCAACGTTTTCAAATTCAAAAAAGTTCCAAGGTACCTTTGATGTTCAACGTGACCATGCTGCCCTTATTAATCGTGCGATGAACCGCTTAACCTCTGATGGCGTGTTATATTTTTCCAACAACTTCACGCGCTTTGAGCTTGATGAGCAGTTAACCGAACGCTATGACATTATCGATATCACGCCACAAACGATAGGCTTTGATTTTAATATCAAAAAGCCGATTCATCAAAGTTTTGAGATTCGCCATCGTCAAAGCCTATAATTTAGGTTTCTAGATGCTGGTAAAGGTTAAGCACCGCATTTAAATGCTGTCCTTTATCGTCAGTCTTATCGTACGCATAACCGTACACATAACAATGACCCAATCGGCTTTGATTGGGTCATTTTTTGTTGTTATGATAGAGCGTCATTAAGTAATGGTTAGACAACCGTTAAACGATAGTTTTACGAACAGTTTAATCCCGCTATCGCTTATATTTATAGACTTTGACTTTTATAGCATTCCTTCCTAACGCTTTAATAGTTAAACCTTCCCTACTCTAATAACAAGGACAATTCCATGGCATTATCCCTTAATAAAGGCGGTAACTTATCGCTCACTAAAACTGACCCAAACTTAACCAAGCTGCTTATCGGTCTTGGCTGGGATGAGCGCGCAACCTCTGGCGCTGAGTTTGATTTGGATGCCAGTGTATTTCTACTCAGCACTGTGGGTAAAGTACGCGGCGATCATGACTTTATCTTTTACAACCAGCTAAAATCTGACAATGGCGCAGTTGAGCATACTGGCGACAACCGTACTGGCGAAGGCGACGGCGATGATGAAGTCGTTAAAGTAAACCTAACCCAAGTGCCTGCTGATGTCGATAAAATCGTCGTTACGGTCACGATTCATGATGCCGCTGCCCGTAGCCAAAACTTCGGTCAAGTCGCCAATGCCTTTATCCGAGTGGTCAATGAAGAAACTGGCACGGAAGTGGTACGTTTTGACTTAGCAGAAGATTACTCGGTGGAAACGGCAATGGTGTTTGGCGAAGTCTATCGTCATAACGGTGAGTGGAAATTCCGCGCCGTTGGTCAAGGCTATTCAGGCGGCTTACAAGCCATGTGTCATCAGTATGGCGTCAATATCTAACTCGATATTAACCTCTGCGAAAAACTTAGCCCATACTAAAAACAATGCCTAGACATAAATACTTCCGAAACTTAGGACAATATGGCAGCGTTATCACTTGTCATTCTGCCAGTAAAATATGGTTGCAAAATAGTCACAATTATTCCTAGCTAAAAGACTGGTAATGCTTTAAGTTTCGTTTAAAATTAGGCAAAAAAGTGGTTAGCGATAACCACTTTTTTTGTGGTTTGTGTTTATAATAGACCGACTTTAGCTTTATGCAACCAGACAGGATATGTCATGAGACATTTTTATTTAGACTTTATCTTCACCGCCATTGCATTAGCGATCGCGGCATGGTGGGGATATTCACATGGCGGGATGGGTGGTTTGATCGCAACCTTATCTATTACCGCTATTTTGGCCGTCATGGAAATCTCATTATCATTCGATAATGCGGTGGTTAATGCCTCAGTCCTCAAAGGCTGGGATGAATTTTGGAAAAAGATATTTTTAACCGTTGGTATTTTGATTGCTGTATTTGGGATGCGCTTGGTATTCCCAATCGTTATCGTAGCAGTGACGGCTGACCTTGGGGTTATGCAAGTGGTCGATTTGGCCTTAAACGATCCTAAAGAATACTCAGCCAGACTATTGGCACACCATGCTGAAATCTCCGCATTCGGTGGTATCTTCTTATTGCTCGTCTTCTTAAACTTCATTTTTGATGAAAAAGAAGTGCACTGGTTTAACTGGCTTGAAAGCCGTTTGGCAAAGCTTGGCAAAGTAGATGCCATGAGCGTCTTTGTGGCGCTTATCGTGTTGATGATTGCCGTATCATTTGCTGACCCTGAGCAATCCACTGCGGTCCTAATCGCTGGCGTTTGGGGTATCTTGGTATATCTTGGCGTACAAGTGGTCTCGGGTATGCTAGAAGGCGACCTTGAAGAAGACTTAGAAAACGCTGAAGCTGGCTCAGGTGCAGCAGCGACCAGTGCGATTATGAAAGGGGGTATTATCGGCTTCTTATACCTAGAAGTCCTTGATGCGTCATTCAGTTTCGATGGTGTGATTGGCGCCTTTGCGATTACCAATGACGTTATCGTGATTATGCTCGGTCTAGCAATCGGTGCGATGTTCGTGCGTTCGATGACTATTTTCTTAGTCGATAAAGGCACGCTTGATGAGTTTGTCTATCTTGAGCATGGCGCGCATTATGCCATCGGCGCTCTAGCCATTATTATGCTATTGTCGGTGAAATTCCATGTACCAGAGCTTATCACAGGTTTGATTGGTATTGCCTTCATTGGTTGGGCGTTGGTCGCGTCACTCAATTATCGCAAACGCCAAGCGCTCGAATAACGTCGTAATTTTAAGCGTAAGCATTAGACTCAGTTAAGTTGTTCAATGACAGGTCATAGCCATTATTGGTTATGATCTGTTTTTTTATAGTGAGTATAATATAGTGGTTGTAGATAATAGAATTATGCGCAAGGCATTAGCTTGAACCATTACCTTATGCGCTACTTATCGGCTAGCATTTTTTGCAATTTCGCTAGTATCACGCCATATAAAGGTAAAAAGATAAGCACGCCCATCACTATTTTAAACAGATAGTCCATCGCGCCAATCTCAACCCAGTGCGTTGCCATAAAAGCATCTGGGCTTTTATAAAAAGCGATGGCAAAAAAGCAGAAGCTATCGACCAAATTACCAATAAACGTTGATGCTAGGGGTGCAATCCACCACGTTTTAAGCTGGCGTAACTTATTAAAGACTTTAATATCTAACAGCTGTCCAATGACGTAAGCACTAAAGCTGGCGAGGACAATGCGAAAGACAAATAAATTAAAATCGAGCAGATGCTCATGACCGACGAACTGTCCATCTGCAAATACGACAGAAAAATAGTAAGAAATGGCGAGCGCTGGCAGCATGGCAAAGAAAATAATGCGTCTAGCGAGATGTTGACCAAAGATGCGTACGGTCAAATCTGTAATCAAAAAGATAAAAGGAAAAGTTACCGCGCCCCATGTCGTAATAAAGCCAAATAGCCCGACCGGTATTTGCACTAAATAATTACTAATGGCGATGATAAAGATATGCAGGCTGACAAGCCAAAATAAAGCACGGCTGTAACGAATGGATGAAGCGGGATTGGTCGAAATGGTACAGGTATTCATAATAGAGGCCTTTTTTTGAGTCAGGGTGGAGGGAACCTGAGCGCGCTATTATAAATGATAATAAGATAAATAGCTAAAATAGGACAGACATGCTCGTAACATCCTCTTATATAAGCAAAAATATAACTGTCAGATAGGCACACAAAATACACCTTGCTTAGTAAGCAAACGCTTAGTATAGTAAAACGTAATGATAGGCAGGTTATGGCGTACAGGTCGATTTATTGACCTTTTTGCGCTGAAATACTTACGCGTAAATAGCATGACTGCCCTATTTTTATTTTATAAAATCAAATCCACTTAATTATTAATCCAAAGGATATTTATATGGCTATTAGCTTAACAAAAGGCGGCAACGTAAACTTATCAAAAGAAGCCCCAGGCTTAACCAACATTACCGTTGGTCTTGGCTGGGATCCACGCGCTACTGATGGTCAAGAATTTGACTTAGACGCCATTGCCTTTTTGGTCAACGAAGCAGGCAAAGTGCGTAATGACCAAGATTTTATTTTCTTTAACAATCTAAAGTCGGACAATGGCGCGGTTGAGCACACAGGTGACAACCGTACGGGCGAAGGCGACGGTGATGATGAAAAAATCAAAATCAATCTTGCTAGTATTCCAGCAGATGTGAGTAAAGTCGCTATCTGCGCCATCATTTATGAAGGTCAAGCGCGTAACCAAAACTTTGGCCAAGTTGGCGACGCTTATATCCGTGTAGTCAATGATAATGGTCAAGCCGAAATCGCCCGTTATGACCTATCAGAAGATGGTAGCACTGAGACAGCGATGATTTTTGGTGAGTTATACCGTCATAACGGCGACTGGAAATTCCGCGCTGTTGGTCAAGGCTTTAGTGGTGGTCTAGGCCCATTAGCCTCTTCTTATGGCGTCAACGTTTAACGCTCTATAAGATATTTGTAAGACTACTATCGCAATCGACTATTTGATTGCAATAATCAATAAGCCATCAGGTGTGCCTGTCTAAAGCATTTGATGGCTTTAAATGTAATTGGTAGGCTTAAATTACAGATGCTCATTTTTTATAAAAAAACATTCAAGATATTAGAATAAGGATTTGCACCCCATGGCAGCGACGTTTAGCTTAATCGGCACCATTGAACCTTTTTTGCATTGTAACTTAAAAAAAGGCGATTCGATTTATTGTGAAGCCAATGCCATGGTGATGATGGAGTCGAACCTTGAGCTTAAAGGTAAGCTACAGGGCGGTCTTATGCAATCACTGATGCGCCGCTTTGCCAACGATGAATCCTTATTTCAACAGCAGATTGAAGCGGTCAATGGTGAAGGTGATTGTCTACTAGCCCCGACGCTTGATGGCGATATGCAAATCATCGATTGCGGCGCGCAGCAATATACCTTGAGCGATGGCGCGTTCGTTGCCGCACAAACAGGCGTCGATATCAGAGCCAATATCCAGCGTAACCTCGGCGGCGCGGTCTTTGGTGATACGGGCGGCTTTATGGTGATGCAAACCCAAGGTCAAGGTCAGGTAGTGGTGTCAGGTTTTGGTTCGCTATTTGAGATTGATGTGACGCCTGATAAAGACGTCATCATTGATAATGGCCATGTGGTCTGTTGGGATTCAAACCTTGATTATAAGCTGTCAGTCTCGACCAGTAAGAAAAAAGGCATCATGAGCAATATTATCAATTCGGTCACCAGTGGTGAAGGCATGGTTTTAAACTTCTCAGGAACGGGCAAAGTTATCATCTGCTCACGTAATCGTGACAGCTATCAAGGCTGGTTACAAAGCATCTTAGGTACGAGCTCAGGCGGTCGCGGTGGCAGCGGTGGTTTTTTAGATAATATTTTATAATTGAAGTTGCATTCTATCATTAAAGTCATCGCCAAGATTGAAGCTCTAAAGCAGTGCAGAAATGAAGAACTAAAAACAAACACTAAAAATTCATTAATCCCCTCACAATTATTATAAGGATTTTACCATGGCAGTTAGTTTACAAAAGGGTCAAAAAATCTCCCTCAGCAAAGAAGCTGGCGGTGAGCTTACGCAAGTAAAATTGGGTTTAGGCTGGGACGTCTTTCAAGGACCACAAGAGAAAAAAGGCGGCTTCTTAGGCAAGTTATTTGGCGGCGGTACGGGCGGCGACTCGATCGATTTAGACGCTTCATGCATTATGTTTGATGCCAATAAACAAGCGGTCGATGCGATTTGGTTCAGTCAGCTAAAATCAAAAGATGGCAGCATCGTCCATACTGGCGACAACCGCACAGGTGACGGCGACGGCGACGACGAAGTCATTAACGTTGATTTATCAAAAGTGCCAGCGAACGTAGTATCGTTAGTATTTACCGTTAATAGCTTTACTGGTCAGACCTTTGAAACGGTAGAAAACGCTTTTTGCCGTATCGTCAATGCCAATAACAATCAGGAAGTTGCCCGCTACAATTTATCAGCGCAAGGTGGACACACCGCAATGATTATGGCAAAAGTCTATCGTCATAATAACGAGTGGAAAATGCATGCCATTGGCGAAACTGCTTCTGGACGTACCTTTCATGATTTGATGCCTGCTATCACGCCGCATGCTTAATTCATTGCAGCTCCACTCGTAAGACTGTTAGTAATCTATAAGCAATCAGCCCGTCTATTACAGTAGACGGGCTGACTTTTTTTATTAAATAATACTCTTAAAGCACTTATTTACGCCCACGCTTCCAGCTAAAACCCCAATTAAAAGCTTTGTCCATTTCTTGGTGACCTTGAAAATATTGATTGATACGCTCAACATTGATACTGCCTTGCTGATTGACCAAACGCGCAATTGCGCACATCGGCAAATTACTTGTGCCTTCTGTCAAACGAGTTTCAATCGGTGGCTGCTCGGGTACATGAATGGTCACGACACCATCGGTTTGCGCCCAATTTGGTACGCCTTCGTAAATAAAAGCAAAGATAAAGACTTCTTCAATCTGCGACCACTGTTGCCCGTTGATATCGAGCCACTCACCGCCGCTGACTTGTCCGGTTCTATCATCGGCACGGAGCAACACATAAGGCGCTGATTGTAAGTTACCAAAGCGATTGCCCAAGGCCTGAATCAGCGTCTTTTCGCCATTTTTCAGATGAATCATCGCCCCGACATCAAGGTCAATACCACTAGCTTTATGCTGTTTGAACAGATCACCAAGCAAGCCTTTTTTGGGGACTGATTTATCGCTATTTGGGCGCTGATTCCAGTTAAGGTTGACAGAGATTTTACCAAAATCATCGCGTTTCTTTAGATTGATGCTAGATTGGTTCTTGGTTAAGGTGATTTTACTGAGATTGATTGACGGATTTTGAGCAGCGCTAGGAATTGGCGGCGGCGTAGTTGTTTGCGGCGCACTACCCGCTTTTTGCGTGTTGATTGGCTTCTGCGTATTGATTGGTTGAGCTTGAGCTGGCGCTTCATCAGCAATCTCTACACCGAAATGTTCAGATAAGGGCTTTAGACCACCTTCAAAACCTTGGGCGATAAAACGGAACTTCCAGCTACCTTGGCGACGGTAGCATTCTGCAAGGATAATGGCTTTTTCATTACGTCCAGCAGCACTTAACTGACAAGTCATCAGCACTTGGCTGCCTTGCAAGACTTGAACATCCACATCGCCGACTTGCGCCAGTGTTTGCGCACTAGAAAACGCAAGGGCTATCTTGTCAATACTCGCTGGCTGTACAGGTAAATTAATATCAAAAAATCCATCGCTATCATGTCCACGGAAGCTTACACTGCCATCATCGCTACGCGTCTGCCCATAAAATATCATGTCGCCATCGCCGCGTACTTTACCGTCAGTCGTCAGGCGATAAGCGGCGCAATCGATGGCGCTTTGGCTTAAAATACGGATGCTAATGTTATCGGTTGGCAGCGGCGCATTGGCACCAGCAATCAGTTTTTGAGGTTGACTCATCATTTATCCTTTAGGTTATTTATTATTTGTTGATATGGATGCTGTTGACTATCGCACTATAGTAGCATGGATAACAGCTGATTTTTACAGCGCACGCCCGTTCAACAAAGCGTTAACCAGCCGGCAAAAACATTTTTACAAATCCTTAATGCTATTTTGTTAGCAGCATTTATAACGCTTAGCATTTGTATATAATAGTCTCTATTTTAGGTAATATGATAACGCGCTGAACGACTGACCCTCTTCAAGACTCAATTCTAGTTGTTGCACTCTATAAATTTTAATAACGCTGAGAGAATTATGAAATCCCCTGCTAACCAAAGCCCTCACACAACGTCTACTACGCCATCTGCCGTTTGGTTAGCGGAAGGTCAGTCAAGCCAGCGTGATATGCTCGCCAGCCTACAAGCATTAAAAGCCCAATCTGAGACGCCATTTAACATTATTGCTTCACACCGTCATAATAGACCTGAGATTTTTGAATTTGCCGATAGCGTATATATTGAGCCGTCTGCAAGTGCCACAGATAGCGATGAGCAAGCAGAGCTTGAGTCTGCTGAGCCAGTAATGCCGCGTTGGCAGTTTGTTTTAGAGCAAGCCAAAAATAATAACGTTAAAGTGCTACTCACGGGGCGCAATGGCATTGATTATGAAGCGCAGCGGGAAGCATTTGACGCGGCGGGTATTCGTTTATTGACTGGCGCGACAAGTGTGGCGGCGTTAGAAGCGATAGATGATAAGTTTGCCTTTATGCAGCAGTGTCATGAGCATGATATTCCCGTCGCCGAAGCGTGGCGCTTTGATAATGTCGCAGAGCTTGAATCACTCCTTGCTAGGCACGGTCATCAGCCTTTATGCGTCAAACCGGTCACTGGTATTTTCGCTCAAGGGTTTTGGCGACTTGATACCGACAAGGAAGCTGACGCACGATACGATAGCTTTGAACATTTGTACTTTACCGAAGAGAAAAAAATCAATACCACGCAGTTTATCAATGCTTATGCCAACAGCCTAATGGTGCACGAGCGCCCAATTCCTATGTTGCTGATGCCTTATTTGTCAGGGCAAGAATACTCTATCGATGTCGTCTGTGAATACGGCGAAGTATTGGCGGCTGTTACCCGCTATAAAACGGGTAAAATCCAGCATATCGGCTACGAGCAAGCGGTCATGGATGTGGTTACTCCACTGATTAAAGCGTTTGGCTGTGATGGTATCGTCAGCGTACAAACCAAGGCCGACGATGACGGGCAGCACCGCGTACTTGAGATTAATAGTCGTCCCTCTGGTGGTATCGGTTACACCACTCATAGCGGTGTAGATTTAACCCAAGTTGCATTTGGCAATTGGCTTGGCTTAACCGCTAAGCCAAAGCTTGCAGATATTGCACAGCAAATCATGCCCTGCCAAGTACGCTCAATTATGGTTAGCGTAAAGATTGAAGCAGAAAATGCTAGCGAGTAAGTAAAAATAACGATTAACAAATTGCAAGACCAAAGGAAAATAAATGCTAAATAAGCAATACAGCACAACCATTAACTTACCACGCGGCACTCTTGATCTGACTTATCAAACCAATTCAGCCACTGCAAAAGATGGAATAGAACAAAGCAAGCACTATCAATTAGAAGACTTGCTTGGATTTGCGCAGCGCATTAATCCTAAACGCGCATTTCTATTTGTATCAAAAGTCTTAGGTCGCCATATTCCAGTCGCGCCTAGCACCATGCGTCATGCTTTTACTGATTTGGCAAACCTAGTACCAGATGATTTGCCTGAACCTATTTTGGTCATCGGTATGGCCGAAACTGCCGTTGGCTTATCTGCTGGCGTACATCAAGCGCTACAAACGCGTTACCCCAATGCGCTACTGTTAAATTCTACCCGTCATGCGCAACATGATGGCAATCATGACAAAAGCAGCCACTCTTTATTGACCACGTTTAGCGAAGATCACAGTCACGCAAGCCAGCATCTGATTTATCAAAGTGCAGATAAAGCGACCCAAGCACAGCTAATAGCGAGCAAAACCTTGATTATGGTCGATGACGAAGCGTCAACGGGCAATACTTGCGTCAATGTCGTCACGGCCTTACGTAACGCAGGGCTTGATCAATTAGAGCAAGTACATCTGACCACTTTAGTTGATTGGTCCCTAAATCAGGAACGACATCAGGATACAGCTGACTCGGATGACGCTGTGTCTGACCAAATCGCTAAACGTCTACCTAATATCAAGTTTCAACGTCATCACTTGTTATCTGGTGCATGGACATGGACGGATGCGCCCAATCCTGAGCCGATTACCATGCCATCGGTCGATACCACTGAGGCTGGCAGTCATACGCTAGGTGATACTGGCAATTGGGGACGCTTCCCAACCCTAGACAGTACCGACGGCTTTGATAATTACCTTTTGAAGTTTCAAACCGCATTCAAGGTGTTTAATAAGCAAGCCCAATCTGAGAAAGAACAATTTGAGAAAAAGCAGTTGCCCAAGCGGATTTTAGTATTGGGCAGTAATGAGTTTGTCTGGCTGCCGTTTTTATTGGCTGAATGGCTTGAGACGCAAACTCAAAACTCTACCGTTAATTTTAGCGCGTTAACACGTTCACCGATTGCCCTTGGTGGCGCGATTACCACTATGCTAAGTTTTAGCGACAACTACGGGCTTGGTATGACCAACTTTGCTTATAATGTTGAGCCTAACGATTGGGACTTAATTGTTTTGTGCGTTGAAACATCAGCGGATAGCGTCGATGATATGTGGAAAGATTTGGATAATGTGTTGGTGGTGAGTCCGACGCTTTAAGCTGTTTTATAAAAGCTAGCTTACAAAGGCTATCTTATAAAAGCTGTCCCATTAAAACTATCCTTTAAACCCTACTTTGATTTTCACATTTAACCCTTACGCACGCTTTATGGCAAATACTATGACTAGCCCATTTTTTCAAGCCAATCCCGATATTATCAAACCCTACGCGCTGATGGATTTGGACGATACGCTTTTTCAAACCCAACGTAAAATTGATGCATGGGATTTGCCAACGTCTGAACCTGAAAACTTAGTTTGCGCGACCGTTAATAAACAAGGTAAGCCACTAAGTTTTATGAGTCAGCGCCAAGCCGCATTCTTTAATTGGCTGCTGCTTAGTACAGAGCTGATAGTGGTCACCGCACGCGACCGCAGTGAAATCAAACGCGTTAAGCTGCCTTTTGATAGCTGGCAGGTCTTAACCCACGGTGCGATTATTCTTGATAGAGACGGTGCGCTACAAACCCAATGGCAACAGCATATGCATAGTCAGCTTGCACCACTGCAGGATAAATTGCAGCAGCTAAGCCAATTATTTGCCAATCACAGTAAAAATGACAACAGTCAGCTGGTATTTACACCGCATATCGATCACTTTAATAATGGTTCTGCTAATGAAAAATTGACCATTTATCTGGCTATTAAGCATGCGCAAAAGGACCATCAAGCGTTAGTAGAGCTAGCTAAAAAGTTACCAACGTTAATACGTGATTTTGAGCAAGATTTTTATGTGCATGTGAATGCCAATAATCTGGCGATATTGCCGCACGCGGTTCATAAACGCCATGCGGTGCAGTTTTTATTAGACCAGCATTTAGACCATCAGCGTCCAAGCTTTGGTTTTGGTGATAGCTTGGCCGATTTGCCATTTTTGCAACTACTTGACTGGTATGGCATGCCCAATCATGGTCAGCTACATGCGCGCTTTAGCTCGTAATAGTTTTTAAATAATAACAATAGTAGTAGTAGAACTCATTTTTGTAAGTAGAAACCATCTTATGACCCATCCTATAACGAACCCTAATATTCAAAAAATGCAGGAATACGGCTCGGGCAGCTATCTTGCTAGCGATGTGACTGTGCTGCTTAATATCGTTGATAAAAACGCCGTTGCTGATGTGCCCGTCAGTCAAAAAGAAGCGCTCATTCAAAGTGGACAGCGCCACTATTCAGATATGTTAACCTTAGAGCATGCGCCAACTGCCATGCATGAGCAATTGTATCAGCAGGCATTAGCGCAAGGTACCACCAGAACCGCAACTGATATTGCTAACTTGGCTTATACGCTACATCATATTTTTCAGCAAACGGTAAGTCTTCAATGTCCATTAATATTAGTCAGCTTAGTACGCGCAGGTTTACCCATTGGCGTATTGTTGCAGCGGGCCCTATCAGATAATGAAAGGTCAGATACCGATAGCAGCTATGCGCTGCCAAGTGTGCATTATGGTATCAGTATCATTCGCGATCGCGGACTTGATCCAGTCGCGCTACAGATGATATTGGATTCTTATCCAGAAAGTCCCATCATATTTGTCGATGGCTGGACAGGCAAAGGCGCTATTTATCAAGAGCTGGCGCGTAGCTTAGACGCCTTTAGTGACCCTAATCATCCAAATTTTGCCAATATTTTTCATCAAGGTGAGAATGTTATTCCGCTACTGACCCTTGCTGACCCCGCAGGCGTTGCTTGGTTGGCGGCAAGTGAGGAAGATTGGCTGATTCCATCAGGGTTATTAAACAGTACGGTATCTGGGCTGATATCACGCAGTTTATATACCGAGCCACAATCGGGACTACATCGTAGCGTCTTTTACGATAATTTGGTTACGGTAGACCATAGCCTAGCCTTTGTTGAGCAGATTGATAGCACGCGGCGTTCATTGTCTACATCTCCACAATACTTACAAACGTTTGAGCAACCACGCTATCAGACAGCTGCTTTAATTGATACGCTGGCAGCAGAGTATGACATTAGCAATCGCAACCGTATTAAGCCGACCATTGCAGAGGCGACACGGGCGATATTACGCCGTGATCCTGAATGTATCTTACTGGCCACCGACGATCACCCTGGTACGGTGTTGTTGCGGCATTTATGTAGCGAGCGTAATATCAATATCACAGTATTAGGTGCTAAAATACTTCCCTATCAAGCGATTACGCTGATTAAGCAGCGGGCAACAGATCGCTCATGATTCATTAATGTATTGATGCCCTGATATAATGATGCCTTGCGAAAGAAAGGCATCAATACTGCATCAGCACCGCTGTTTTTATCATCCGTCCTTACGCTATGAGCCTCCCTCTATAAACCATTCATTTATCACTATTTACGATGCCAACTATGTCCGATATACCGCACAACGAGTCCAACCTTTATAACAACAATCAGTCTTACGCCCACCTGATTACTGAGCGTCATGCGATGCTTAAGCCGCTTACCCATCATCCGTATCAGTTGGGTGCCAGTCTTTACATGCCTGCGACGCGGCAAGATATTTGGCAGGTCATTACGCGTGAAAAATTACCGACCATTAACAGTATTATTATCTGCTTAGAAGATGCGGTCAGCCATGGCGATGTTGAGCTGGCGCTCATACGCCTGCAAACGCTGCTACATACGTGGGCGGCGCATGTCGATAGTATCAATGACCCTGCAAAAAAAGAGAACATTCAATCAAAAGCGCAAACTGCTCAACCAACCAGACCGTTAGTATTTATTCGCCCGCGTCATCCCGCTATGCTAGAGCAGCTGGCAGATTTTGCTCATATTGATTTGGTCGACGGTTTTGTGATGCCAAAAGTTGATATGTATAGCTTGTCTAATTGGCGCATGGCGTCTCAGAATTTAAGCACTGAGCAGCTATTGATGCCGACGCTTGAGACGGCAGCGCTCTTTAATCCTCATCACAATCAAGAATTGGCGATTGGCTTTAAAGAAGCCTTCAGCCAGCCCGTTTTTGCCCTGCGTATCGGTGGTAACGACTTATTTGCCGCACTGCGTTTACGCCGTCCTAAAAATAGCATCGTTTATGATACCCCGATTGGTACGCTCGCCTATCAGCTGCTTGGCTGCTTTGTACCGCATGGTTTTTATCTTACCGCACCGGTATTTGAATACTTAGAACAGCCAACACTGTTTATGAAAGAGCTGATGCGTGATGTAAACTTAGGACTGGTCGGCAAAACGGTCATTCACCCAAGCCAGATTGCGTTGGTACAGCAAGCGTATTGCGTGCCTTTAAGTACCTTGGATGAAGCGCAGGCAATCTTACATAGCGAGGCAAAAGCGGTATTTAAATATAATGATACGATGCTCGAGCCTGCCACGCACCGTGCATGGGCCACCGAAATAGTCAATCGCGCTGAGGTTTTTGGCACCCTTGATGATATTAATAGCGACTATACGACCCGCTTATAAATAAAGACGTTAGCCTGACTCTTTTATAGTATTTTTTAAAACTGCCGCTTTAACGTTAATCTGTTAGTCTAAGTTTCAATAAAAAAGCCGTTATCCTATTTAAGTTAACGGCTCTTTTTATAAATACTTCGCTTCATTCAAGAAGACTTCTACTTTAGCTACAACCTAAACACAGTTTGCTAAAAAGGTATTAATCACTTTATTTACTTGCTCAGGCTCTTCTACCGTCGCTGTATGTCCAGCGCCTTTAATAACCGCAAGCTTTGAGCCTTTAATGGCAAAATGCATGCGCTCCGCTTTTGAATAAGGCGTTGCCACATCTTCATCACCAACGATAATCAATGTCGGCGTGCTAATCTCGCCTAGCTGATCGTAAGTGCCCGAGCGCTCAATGACACCTGTGGTCGCCTTTACGACGCCACCTTTACGATTGCCTTGTAACATCGTGAGCCACGCTCTACGGTAAGCCTTACGCGACTTATCGTTCAAAAAGCTACTGCCAAACATAATAGGCATGACTTTTTGACTGACGCGTTTCATACCCAGCCAGCGGATAGCCTTCATCAATTTGCGATACTGCGGGACGTTTTTTGGGTCTTCAGGGTCTGCTGACGTTTCAAGTAAGGTCAGCGATAACAGTAGCTCCGGACGTTTGAGCGCGATACGCTGAGCGACAAAACCACCCATCGATAACCCTAAAAAATGGCATTTATCAATCTTAAGCGCATCCAATAACGCTAGCGTATCTTCGGTCAGCGTCTCCATATCATAGCCCGATTTGCTAATCTCCGACTGACCTTGTCCACGAAAATCAAACGCAATACAGCGGCAGCCAGATTTAAAGTACTCCACCTGCTTATCATACATCCGCGTATTCCACAGCAGCCCATGGGCAAAGACCATCACTGGCTTTTGCTTATCCTCCGGCGCGCTGTCTTCATAATAAATATCAACGTTATTCACATTTATCATTGGCATAATTACTTCCTTGTTTGTTGCTTGTTGATTGCTTGTTTGGTTAACGAAATCCTTAACATTACTGCCATTTAGCATAATGCACCAAGCGGATACTTCATAGCGTTATTTTTGCACGGCAGATAATATATATTTATTAAATCAAATATAAGACAAAATAAGGAAAACTCACATATTTTTGTCCGTGCCTTTAGCGCCCACAAAACCCGCTTTTATAATCATAACAAGCTGCTATAGTAATCAGCTTGCATGACTTGTTACACCTTGTCCATTATAACGTCCATTGTTATCCGCAATGCTTATCTAGAATTTCTTACTAAGGAAACCAACCATGTCACAACCTTTGGTCGAATATCACAGCGAAAACCATATTGCCACCATTACCATGAATGACCCTAAGACGCTAAATGCCTTTAGCACACCATTAAAAGGCGCGGTTATGGATGCGCTTGACAAAGCTGATCAAGATGCCGACGTACGCGTGATCGTGTTGCAAGGATCAAACAATAATTTCTCTAGCGGCGGTCATATCGGTGAGATGTTAGAGAATGGCATGGAATCAGAAGCACTTGTGGCAAAGCTTGATTTTATGCTCAGAGAAGTGGCAGAAGTGAGTTTAAAGTTACGGAATATTCATAAACCCATTATAGCCAAATTAGAAGGTGCAGTCGCGGGTGCTGGGATGAACTTGGCATTAACCTGTGATTTCCGTATTGCCGCTGACAATGCCAAATTCGTGCAAGCATTTGTTAATATCGGTTTGATTCCTGATGCGGGCGGCATTTACTTACTCAATCAATTGATTGGCGCGGCGAAAACGACTGAGCTTGTGATGCTGGGTGAAAAACTCACTAGCGAAGATGTCGCGCGTCTAAACTTAGTCAATAGTGTCGTGAGCATAGATGAGCTTGACGCCAGCGTACTAGCATTGGCAACGCGCCTAAGTAATTTACCAGGCAAGGCGCTGGCTTCGATGAAGCATATGATTAACGTACATGCTTTTTCAGGTTTAAATGAAGCGCTCGATATGGAAGTTGACCAACAAACTATGATGGCAAAAACCGCTGACTTTGCTGAAGGCATCACCGCCTTTATGGAAAAACGTCAGCCCGTTTATCAAGGTAAATAAAAGTTTATAACGCTATCTTCTGGACTATCAACAAAAAGGCTGCCTAATTTAATAGCAGCCTTTTTGTTGGGTCATTTAATACGATTCATCTCTGTATTTATGAAGAAGCAGAAGCGCTCTTATCGTAATGCGGTAAGGTGAATATCTTGTCAAAACCTAAGGTAAATACAAAGGTATAAACCAAGAAAAATAGCAGTAACGCCGCCTCCATCATAAAGGCTTTGATTAAACCAACGTCATACCAAATCATATATAGCGGTAGGCAAATCAATACTAGACCGCCTTCAAACCCTATCGCATGAGCGCTGCGGATTAATAAGGTACGCTTTTTAACCTGCTTGCGCCGCTCCCACGCTTCAAAAGCAGTATTGTATAAAAAGTTCCAAATCACAGCGGCTAATGACACCATCACCGCAACGGGTAACGACTCTGCCGCATCGCTACCGCTAAGTTTCATTAGTACAAAGGTAGAAGCAATAATAGCGATAATTTCAAAGATGGTCACATAGACAATACGACGTTTGAGTGGGGATAAAGTAATCAACCAAGACTCCAAAACACTTAGCACTTAAGTATAAACAAAAAGTTGCTTAGTAAAGTATCGGTCCGTCCCGAGATAGAAATGAGAAAAAAGTGCAGAGCCACGGTTTCCGCCTGCTCCTATATTATACATAAGATAGTATGGAAAATCAGCCATCACTCATAGCAAAAAACCCCGTATCATCACGATACGGGGTTTGTTTTCAAAACATTAAGTAGCTTTCGAATGAAAAACTAGGTCAACTGAGCCACGTTAATTTTGTCCGCTTCTTCAGTGTAATCTTCCATACGGTCGAAGTTCATGTATTTATAAACTTCATCACCCATGCTGTTTAGCATGCCAGCGTATTGCTGGTATTCGTCGTTGGTTGGCAATTTACCAAGCACCGCCGCTACCGCTGCAAGCTCTGCAGACGCGAGATAGACGTTTGCGCCTTGACCTAGACGGTTCGGGAAGTTACGGGTAGACGTTGATACCGCCGTAGATTTCGGTGCGATACGTGCTTGGTTACCCATACATAGTGAACAACCTGGCATTTCAGTACGAGCGCCGGCTTGAGCATAGATGTTGTAATAACCTTCTTCCATCAACTGACGCGCATCCATCTTAGTCGGTGGCGCAATCCATAGACGAGTCTTGAGGCTTCCTGCTGGTACGTCTTGTAGCAGTTTACCTGCAGCACGGAAGTGACCAATGTTGGTCATGCATGAACCAATGAATACTTCATCAATGGTATCACCAGCGACGTCAGCCAATGTCTTAGCATCGTCTGGATCGTTCGGGCAGCAAAGAATTGGCTCTTTGATCTCGCTCATATCGATAGTCATATCGATGGCGTATTCTGCATCTTCGTCAGCACGCATGAGGCTTGGGTTCGCTAGCCATTCTTGCATTTGCTCAACGCGGCGGCTGATGGTACGCGCGTCACCATAACCTTCTGAAATCATCCACTTAAGCAAGGTGATGTTTGAGTTTAGGTACTCAGTTACTGATTCTTCAGACAAAGTAATGGTACAACCAGCAGCACTACGCTCAGCTGACGCATCAGATAACTCAAACGCTTGTTCAGCGGTTAGGTCTTCTAGACCTTCGATCTCTAAAATACGACCATTAAACTCGTTGATTTTACCTTTCTTATCAACGGTCAAATAACCTTCTTTGATGGCTTGATAAGGAATCGCATGGACCAAGTCACGTAGCGTGATACCAGGTTGACGCTCGCCAACGAAGCGCACACGCACAGATTCAGGCATATCAAGTGGCATCACACCAGTTGCCGCTGCGAATGCAACCAAGCCAGAACCGGCTGGGAACGAGATACCCATTGGGAAACGCGTGTGCGAGTCACCACCAGTACCAACGGTATCTGGAAGTAGCATACGGTTCAACCACGAGTGAATGATACCATCGCCCGGACGTAAGCTGACGCCGCCACGGTTCATAATAAAGTCAGGTAGTGTATGCTGAGTCTCAACGTCAACTGGCTTTGGATAAGCAGCGGTATGACAGAATGACTGCATCACTAGGTCTGCTTGGAAACCTAGGCAAGCCAAATCTTTTAGCTCATCACGAGTCATCGGACCAGTAGTATCCTGACTACCAACTGTGGTCATTTTTGGCTCACAGTACATGCCTGGACGCACGCCTTCTAGACCACACGCTTTACCAACCATTTTTTGTGCTAGAGTAAAGCCTTTACCAGTATCAGCGGGCTCTTCTGGCTTAGCAAAGACGTCTGAATGACCAAGACCCATATATTCACGAGCACGATTGGTCAAACCACGACCAACGATTAATGGAATACGGCCGCCTGCGCGCACTTCGTCAAGCAAGGTTGGCGAGTTTAGCGTAAAGGTTGACAATACTTCGTCAGAGTCGTGCTTAGTGATTTTGCCTTCATACGGATAGATGTCAAATACATCGCCCATGTTTAGGTTATCAACGGCAACTTTTTCGATTGGCAAGGCGCCAGAATCTTCCATGGTGTTAAAGAAGATAGGAGCGATATTGTTACCAAGCACTAAACCGCCACCACGCTTGTTTGGTACGTTCGGAATGTCTTCGCCCATTAGCCAAAGTACCGAGTTGGTTGCAGACTTACGGCTAGAACCGGTACCGACCACGTCGCCAACATAGGCAAGTGGATGACCTTTTTCTTTTAACGCTTTGATTTGCTTCATTGGACCAACAACGCCCTCTTCGTCAGCAATAATGCCGTCGCGAGAGTTTTTGTGCATGGCTAATGAATGCAATGGAATGTCGGGGCGGCTCCACGCGTCTTGGGCTGGTGACAAGTCATCGGTGTTGGTTTCGCCAGTGACTTTAAAGGTGGTATAAGTGGTTTTCTCTGGCACTTCAGGACGGCTTAAGAACCACTCCGCGTCAGCCCAAGATTGCACCACTTCTTTAGCAATAGCATTGCCAGCTTCGGCTTTTTCGGTCACGTCATTGAACGCGTCAAATACGAGTAATGTTTTCTTTAACGCATCAGCAGCTTCTTGTGCGACTTCCGCGTCGTCTAATGCTGCAACCAATGGCTGAACGTTGTAACCACCTTGCATAGTACCTAAGATTTCAACGGCTTTTTTCTTGCTGATAAGTGGTGAAGTCGCTTCGCCTTTAATAATAGCAGCTAAAAATGCAGCTTTAACATAAGCGGCTTGGTCAACACCGGCAGGAATACGGTTTTCTAACAAGTCCATCAAGAACGCATCTTCACCCGCTGGTGGGTTTTTAAGTAGCTCTACCAATTCTGCTACCTGCTTCTCATTTAGTGGAAGTGGTACAGTCCCTAGCTCAGCACGTTCTGCGACATGTTTACGATAAGCTTCTAACACAATAGTCGTCCTCGTCGGTTGGTGACCAGTACATCACGTGAGTAGTCAGGATGACAGCCTACATCGATGTACTGCATTGAATAATTATCCATGCAATCATAGCTCAAAACGCTCAAAATGTTAATGGCTGAGCCGTGAAAAGGCGCAGAATAACGCCATATTGGACATTTATTATAAAAATAGTGCCATAACCAATATGATTGACGCGGTTAAATAAAAACCGTGTGCCTGCTATACTCTGACAACCTCAAAACCGATCAGATATTTTTTATCAGCGAATTTTTAGATGCGACTTGATAAAACACACTTTACCAATAAATATTAAGGATAATAAGATGGACGATAATGCCAATTATCATAAGGGTCTAAAAGTTCGTACCGAAGTGATGGGCGAGCAACATGTCAAACGCTCGCTCGATTCGGCGTCCCCATTTACCCAGCCGCTGCAAGACTGGATTATCGAACATGCTTGGGGCAGCACGTGGCAAGACGACACCATATTACCGCGCAAATATCGCTCATTAATTACCATGGCTTTCTTAATTGCGCAAAAAAGCCCAAATGAGCTCAAGGGACACATCCGAGGAGCAATTAATAATGGCGCCAGCGTCGCTGAAATCCGAGAAGTACTGATGCATAGCCTGCCTTATTGCGGCGCACCTGCTACCCAAGAAGCGTTTCGCGCAGCCATAGATGTGCTAAATGACATGGACATTAATATCAATAAATAAAACTAGGGTAAAGGTGCGCTTCGTAGTAGTCTTATTAGTGATAAAACCTTATTTAGCCTTAGTAGCTTTTTTGATTGTCTTAACAAGATTGCCCAAAAAACCTTGAGCCATTATCTGCTATAATAGCTGCATCCATAAAACATTCTAATAATGCCAAAAACCCTTATCATATCAAGGGTTAAGAGAATATTTGATTATGACAAACGCCGTACAAACCCATGTCCCCGCTGCCCGTGCAAAACCGAAAAAAGCCATCCAAGGCGAAAAGCTACGTGGCTACGATAAGGTCGCGCGTATCCCAATTAAAGTGATTCCGACCGTCGAGGCAAAGAAAAAGCCTGATTGGATTCGGGTTAAAATGTCGTCACCTGCGGAAGTAGCTCGTATCAAAGCCACTCTTCGTGAACAAAAACTTTATACTGTCTGCGAAGAAGCCGCTTGCCCGAATTTGCCGCAGTGCTTCGCTGATGGTACGGCAACCTTTATGATTATGGGTGATATCTGTACCCGTCGCTGCCCGTTTTGTGATGTCGGTCATGGTCGTCCAAATGAATTGGACAAAGACGAGCCACGCCATACCGCTGAGACCATTCAAGGTCTAGGTCTGAAATACGCAGTGATTACTTCAGTTGACCGCGATGATTTAAAAGACGGCGGTGCTGGACATTTCGTTGAAGTTCTCAATGAATCGCGCGCGCTAAGCCCAAATTGCTTGATTGAAATACTAGTGCCAGATTTCCGTGGGCGTATGGAAATAGCCTTAGATTTATTGACTGAAACCGCGCCAGATGTGTTTAACCACAATATCGAAACCGTGCCGCGTCTGTATAAAGCCTTCCGTCCAGGCTCTGACTATCAGCATTCATTAGACTTGCTCAAGCTCTATAAAGAGCGCCGTCCTGATATCGCCACCAAATGCGGTTTTATGGTTGGACTTGGTGAGACCGAAGAAGAAATTTATGCGCTGCTTGATGATTTAAAAGCCCATGACGTCGATATGATTACCATCGGTCAGTACCTGCAACCCAGTAAAGACCATGCGCCAGTTGATCGTTACGTACATCCAGACGAATTCCAGCGTTATATGGACTATGGTAAAAAGATTGGTTTCTTTAGCATTTGGGCCGGCCCAATGGTACGTTCAAGCTACTTTGCCGATCGTCAATACTATGGCGAAGATTGCCCAGCGCCTATCCGCAGCAAAAAAGCGCTTGAAGCAGAAGGTAAGCTTGGCTGCTAAGTAATATTCGTCACGATACCAAAGTAGGATGACGAATCTTAAAACATATAAAGGGCGAATAGTAGATAGTTACTATTCGCCCTTTTTTTATGCTTATACACTTAATCCCTAAATAACGTCAAACATTTAGAGGTTGGACTGCTGTTTTACTGTTTTTCATATTTAACAACGCGATACCAAGGATGATGACACCGCCTATCAAACCTGTGATAAGACCCGGATAAATCAGCAGTAAAGCACCAATTGCCAAAATGATGCGCGTGATTGTATTCATACTGCCTTTAAAATACCCTTCTAACGCCGCACTAAGGCCAATCACACCAATCACAGACGTCACAACGGCCGTAACAATATCGATGATTGGGGGCAATGGGAATTCTTTTGCCGTAACCGCAAGACCTGTCGGGTCAATCATCAACATTGCAGGATTATAAATAAACATAAATGGAACGATAAATCCAGCCAGTGCCAACTTTAACGACAGAAACCCTGTTTTCATAGGATCGCCACCAGAGATACCAGCGCCAGCAAAGGCTGCCAAACAGACCGGCGGAGTAATATTGGCAAATACGCCAAAATAGAACACAAACATATGAGCCGCCAAAATAGGAATATTGAATCCTGCTAATGCGGGCGCCGCCATCGTTGCCGTAATAATATATGCAGGAATCGATGGTAATCCCATTCCTAAAACCATCGACGCCAGCATGGTTAAAATCAAGGTGAGCAATAATGAGCCTGCTCCTAAAGTGACAATCGAAGAGGTCATCACCGTACCAAAGCTCGTTAAGCTGACTACCCCAATAATAATCCCTACGACCGCACAGGCCGCCATGACCGCTAACGACTGGCGTGCACCGTCTTCTAGCGCGCCCAAAATGTCCTTAAAACTCATGCGCGTCTCAGCTCGCAGCATACTGATGACAACAGTAAAGCCAATGGTATAGGCAGCGGCATACCCTACCGGTACATTCTTAATCAATAAAAAAATCAAAAACACAATGGGTAGCAGCATATGTCCGCGCGCTTTTAATACTTCTTTTACTTGCGGCAAACTCTCTTTTGCCATACCTTTTAAGTCTCGGCGGCCTGCGCGAAAATGCACCTGCGCGATGACGCCTAAATAATACAAGATAGCAGGTAACAATGCTGCCAAAGCAATAGTGCTATACGGTAGACCTGTGGTCTCGGCCATGATAAAAGCACTAGCACCCATAATTGGCGGCAATATTTGACCACCGACTGATGCACTTGCCTCTACAGCACCCGCAAAATCTTTATGATAACCAACCTTTTTCATCAATGGGATAGTAAACGCGCCGGTACTGACTACGTTTGATAAGGCAGAACCATTGATACTGCCCATAAAGCCACTTGAGATGACAGCCACTTTAGCAGGGCCGCCTTTTTTATCGCCTGCCAGCGCTAATGCCAAATCATTAAATAGCTGACCCATGCCTGAACGCGCTAAAAATGCGCCAAAGAGGATGAATAAAAAGATAAACGTAACTGAGGCACCGATGGCAACCGAATATAGGCCTTCGGTTTTGAGGAATAACTGACCAAAAATATCGCCAAAATCATAAGGACGAGTGAGTAGCCGGTCAGGCATAAAATTCATATGGCTGATAAATGGATATAACAAAAATATTGACGCCAATATCGGTAATATCCAACCAGTAATACGCCTACTGCCCTCGAGTACACAAATCACCGTGATAATAGAGAACAATACATCCGTTTGATTGGCGATGCCACCACGTGAGGTCACAATATCTTGATACTCATAGATAAGATATGCCATTCCAGATAAAGATAACACGAACCAAACCCAGTCATACCAAGCCACCCGCTTGCGGCTACTCTTCTTACTGGCTGGAAAAATCAGAAAAATCAATGCAAAACCAATACCTACATGCACAGAACGCTGTAACAATGATGGCATAGGATTAAAAGTAATATATAGATGAAAAAGTGAATATAAAATACAAATCGCAGCGATAATATATTTTACTGGCCCTTGAGTGATATGACGCGTAATTGACTCTCGGTCGTACTTTTCTAGTATTGCTTGTGTGAGGTTAGGATCAACGTCGTCATCGATATCAGTGCTATCATGAAGGCCAGGTTGCTTAGACAACTTAGCCTCATCGCTAGAGACAGTAGTCCCGCTATTGTGATCCATCACTTGAGAGTTCATGACAAAAATCCTTATTAAATCTATCTATTAGACTATACGATTTGGGCGTAATAGTTACTGCAGAATAATCAGGCACCCATTGATGAATTAAAATACGATGACCTGCATAATCAATCTCACCTTCAGTGCGCCTTGAAACAACCCAGTTAAGACTGGGGAGTCTTTCGTTGATTTGATAGCCAACATAGCCTGGTTTTCTTATTGGAGCGACATTTTCAGTAGATGGGGTTCCCGCCCCAAAAGCTTGTAGATAAGTAGTGGTTAGCAATAAACCTTGATTCTCACGAACATATTGCTCCTCCCACCATTGCTTTTCTACAGAATGAATCCAGCGCAATTGGAAATTAGGCTCAACGAAATAACATACTTTTTTATCAGATTCAGCAACATCATCGACGCGCACCTCGATGACAGACTGGCGGGTAAAAATTACCCAGAATATTAAAACCGCTAGCGCAGCAGTCACTGCTGCGCCGATTGTTAAACTTAAGCGTTTACTTAGCTGATTGCTCTTCATAGTATTTCTTAGCGCCTGGATGGATAGGAGCTACCATTCCTTCTTGAGCAGTCTCTAAGCTAATATCATTAGCTGCTTGGTGGGCATTTTTTAGGCCATCCAAGTTTTCAAACAGCGCTTTGGTCAGTTTATAGCCATCCTCTTCAGAGATGTCAGAACGAATCAACAACGCATTCATCACGGCAGTCGTTGGAATGGCGGCATCGTTACCATATGTTCCAGCAGGAATCTCGAACGTCTTAAAGTAAGGCTTGTTTTCGATAATTTGTTTAAGCTTATCTTGATTGATGGTGACCAGCTGCAATTTGATACCCTGCTCTAGCTCTAACAGTGAAGAGTTTGGTAAGCCGCTACTAAAAAACGCCGCTTCAATCTTACCCGCTTTCATCGCATCGGCTGCATCGGCAAACCCTAGATAGTCAACTTTGACATCATCATAAGTGATACCAAAACCTTCTAACAACGTCCGAGCATTGACTTCCGTTCCAGAACCTTGATCACCAACCGCAATACGCTTACCTTTTAAATCTTCGATATTTTTGATACCAGATTTTTCTGAAGCGACTATCTGAATCACATTTGGATATAGAACGGCAACTTGTTGAATATTTGTTATCGGTTCTTTAAAGTCTTCAGTACCTTCAACCGCATTAGTGACGACATCACTAAGTGCTAGCACCATGTCGACTTTACCTTGCGTGAGTAGATTGACGTTTTCTACTGACGCCCCCGTGGTTTGGGTCTTAGCATTAACGCCAAAGGTTTTGGCGTAGATTTCTGCTAAAGAGGTGCCAATAATATTATAAGGACCTGATGCGCCCCCTGTTGCGATAGTGACAAACTTGGTTTCAAGCTTATCACTCGCCGCTGAAGCAGCAGTATTGTCCGTGGTAGCGCTATCATTGGTATCAGTCGCCGTGTTGTCTGAACAGGCAACCATCGTCATACTTAAGGCAACAATTGCAGCTAGGAGAGGAGTTTTACTAAAAAACATCATTATTTTCATCCTTGATAAAATAAAGCGAATTGGATTTATAAAATATTACTTAACTATGTCACTGTAATAGTAACTAATCCGTGTTGAATTGTGAGCTTTATATACTATATTAATTTTTGAAAAGTGTAGCGTCCCATTGATACAATCAAAAGTATCCATGTAATTAAAGCATGAGGTGTCATACATTGCTATCTTGTTTTATGCGATAGCAAACATTGGCACGCATGAATCGTAGTTTATCTCTTCAAATTTGCTAAACCAAAATAATTAGACTAGCTAGTGTTTCGCTACGCGGTACTAAGTTCCATATTCTTACGCCAATCTCAACTTATCGTAGGCTTTTGATTTTTATAGAATTTAAAATTTTAATTGTTTTAACTGAAATGTTAAAAACTAAGTAAACCAATACCTTAGAAAAATAAGTTGAGAGTGGGGTATATTCTTATCATCATTTAAACAGACTTTATGCACCTTGTAAACTTCTATTAACATTTCCCTTAATTGTTAAAATAACTTTGATTCTTGCCATGCGCAGCCGACGCGTGATTACTGCTTGAATAGTTAAAAGAACACTTACTGCCAATGATTATCTTTTTTACTAATACGCAGATATTATAATTGTTCACTACTATAATTGGTCTCTATTACATATAATCGCTAATAACATCAATAGAATCGATAACCTTAAAGGAAAACTTATGAAAAAACTATTTGCTTCGAGCATCGTTTTTGCCACATTTGTCCTAGCTGGCTGTGCCACTTCTGATATGAATACCAATGCTGGCACGGCCATCGGTTCGGCAAACGAGATTGGGATGAATATCTTTAAAGCGGCTATTGATAACCAATGCCGCAGTCAGATTGAAAAACAAAATGCTTGGCGCATTGCTAGTGTGGCGATGACGGACGCCCAAGATGAAGAGATAAAGGGCCGAGTTTGCGGCTGCGTCAGCGAGCAAGCGCCGCAGCAAGTGACCCTTGTTGAACTTGGCAATGCGGCAATTGATGCCAACTATCGCACACAGCTGGTCACTAAAGTGGTAGCAAAAACGCTGCAAAGCTGTTATGGCAGTATCGTTAAATAAGTAGCTGGAAAATAGATGCTGGATCAGCGACTTGACTAAAAGGCTTATTTCACGAAATAAGTTGGGTTATTAATTGCACAACCCAACTTATTCATATAGATTATTTACTATTGTGAATGATAAATGGAATTTATCTTTAACCCATGTCAAGGATGACTGATGAAAAGACGTGCATTTATAAAACTTGGTGGTCAGCTAACGGTAGCCGGCACTGTGTTGACTCAGCTCAGTGCTTGCTCATCAGATGATGATGACGTCAGGCCACCAAATAACCTCGATGGTTTAGATGGTTTAGGCTATCAAGGCGCAGCACCTTTTGTGCATGGCATTGCCAGTGGTGACCCGCTCCAAGATCGGGTCATACTATGGACACGAATTACCAATGACGGCAGTATCCAAGCCACCAGTATTCCTGTTGCTTATAGGGTAGCAACAGACCCAGCGCTGAAAAACATCGTTACTCAAGGTCGCGCAATAGCGACAGCGCAATCCGACTTCACCGTAAAAGTCGACCCTAAAAACCTACAACCCAATACCACTTATTATTATGCTTTTAAAGCACTAGGCTATCACTCTCCTATTGGTCGCACACGCACCATACCACAAGCAGACTTGCCAGCAAGCGCAGTTGATCGTGTGCGCTTAGCCGTGGTTTCCTGCTCAAACTATGGCTTTGGCTACTTTAATGGTTATGCCAATATCGCCAAGCAAGCCGATATCTCTGCCGTCATACATTTGGGTGATTATATCTATGAGTATCCAGAAGGCTTCTATCGCGATAACGATTTAAAAGAAGAGCGACCGCTAGAGCCAAAAAGCGAGATTATCAGCTTAGAGGATTATCGTCGCCGCTACGCTTGCTACCGTACTGATGTCGATTTGCAAGAATGTCACCGTCAGCATCCGTTTATCGCTGTTTGGGACGATCACGAAATCGCAGACAATTCATGGAAAGGTGGTGCAGGTTTTCATACTGAGAGTAAAGGCAGCTATATAGAACGCAAAATGTCGGCCGTGCGCGCTTATCATGAGTGGATGCCTATCCGCGATGACAGTAGCAACGAGCTAGACAGTCAATTACGCATCTATCGACGTTTTGAGTTTGGTAAATTATTCGATTTAAACATGCTAGATACGCGCATATTTGGTCGCGAAAAGCTTGATGCCAAAGCCAGCAACGAGCCTGAACGTCAATTATTAGGTCTTGAACAAGAAAACTGGCTCTATTTAAAGATGCTCGAAGGTAAACGCCGACAAGCAACATGGCAAATACTCGGGCAACAAGTTATTTTAGCGCCATTTAAAGGCACTTTTGCCACCAATTCTGGCGATATTTGGAATGGGTATGCCAGTGCACGCACACGTTTGCTCAACTTTATCGAAGAAAATAATATCTCCAATACGGTTGTTTTAACTGGGGATTATCATGCTTCCTTTGCTTTTGATATCGCAAAAAACCCTTTTGAAGCAAGTAGCTATAATCCTCTAACCGGCAAAGGTTCTTTAGCTGTAGAGTTCGTCTGTCCGGCATTGACGTCTTCGCCCTTTCCTGAAACCGCAGGTGTTGAGCTAAACCCGCATCAGAAATTTAACAATCAGACCGAACGTGGTTATATGCTCCTCGATATCACTGAGCAGGCGTTTCAATGTGAATGGTATTATACGGACACCTTAAAAAAACGAGATGATAGCGTAAAATTTGCAAAAAGCTTGCTTACTAAAACACAGACTAACCACTTGATTGACGGCAGTCAATCGCGCCCGCTTACTAACGTCGCTGCCCTATCTGATGCTAACAAATCTATGGCAGTGAAAAAGTCTGCCGTTTTAAGTGGCGCTTAGCACAATATGCTCCGCACAGTATTTTGCATACTTAAGGTAAAAAAATAGTAGCCAAAAAAAAGGGTGAGTCATATGATTTACCCTTTTTTATTACTCATTTAGCTAATGGGATTTATGAAATACTGACGTACTTATGATTAGTCAATTTATAACTCATTGCTAGGCGTTGGACGAACGGGCAAAGACGCGGTCGATGGCAATATTTTACTGCGATGAAAATACTTAGATGAGCCGTCGATTATCTTATTTACTTCTTTGACCAAAGCATGGATGACATCATCATAAACGCCATGATATAACTCGGTCTCAAACGCTGTAAAAGGATGCTTACGCGATGCCGAACTGACTTCTGTCACGCCCTGCTTACTATAAAAAATGTCGACGCGGCCATCACTATTTAACACACAATTCAACTCTCCGCCTTCAAGCGCCATCTCGATACGCTCAGGCATAAAAATATAATCCTCCACATCCATGAGCTTTTTTTCTACTTCTCTCTTAAAAAAAGATTTGATATCAAACATACATACACCCTTTGTCTTAAAATTTTAAAAACCTTTAGCACGTCTATTCTTATGGTCTTTATGGTATGCGTCTCGCATATCTGCTTATGATAGATCATGCTTTATTAACTTATCCTATAAGGTGTACGGATACTTTTTAAGACAGTATATGTAAAACTGCGTTTGATGTTGGTAAAAAAAAGACGCCGTCTAAGCGTCCCTTCTTTTTTGGTAAATCCAATCATACGATTGTGCGTAATTACACCCAGCCTTTTTCACGAAATAACTGTAACGTCTTAATAACGACTGTCATCTCTTCGGGTGTGCCAAGTGTGATGCGGTTAAAACCTGGTATCGAAGGGAACTCGCGACCAACGGCAATACCATGTTCGAGCATACGATCGATATAGGTTTGCACGTCACCCTTGACTTCATAAAAAATAAAATTGGTTTGCGAGGGCAAATAACGCAGCCCCAGCTCATCGAGCGCTGTCTGCATCATTTTTCTTGCTTGATTGGTGGTTTGTAAGCTATGCGCCAAAAACGCCTCGTCTTCTAGCGTTGCTATTGCTGCAACCGCACCTAACATGTTGATATTATCCGTAGACATCAAAGACCCGATTTCTGCAATCATCGGTGGATTGGCAATCGCATAACCGACGCGCAAGCCTGCTAGCCCAAATAATTTTGAGAAAGTGCGCACGACAATCAAGTTATCTGATAGTTCCTCTTTTATCCATTCAACGCCGCTCACAAAACTTGGATCGGTGATATAGCCAAAGTAGGCTTCATCCACTAAGAAATAGTGGTTTTTCGGCGCATTTTTTACCCACGCTTTGAGCGTATCCGTTTCGGTAATGATAGCCGTTGGATTATTAGGATTGCACAAATAAAAAAGACTGATACCGTCAAATGTAGCAGCCACTTTTTGTAGGTTATCAAAGTCTAAATCATAGTCATCGCGCGTTAATGGCACTTTGACTACTGAAATACCTAAGGAGCGTGCATACAGCTCGGCACAGCCGAAAGTTGGGTCTGGAATGATTAGCTGAAACCTTGTATCTGTTTTTAATGCTTTGTCATGCAGCATTTGCACCACTGCTCTGATACTCTCGATTGAGCCATTGCCCAATAAAACCTGATTTTCAGATACGCCGTTGAGAGCCGCTACTTTGCTCAGCAGCGTAGCGCGATGTTTATCAGGATAGCGAGCAGCGCCAGCCAAAGCATTAGCGATGGCTTCTTTGGCAGAGTCTGATATGCCCAAAGAGTTTTCATTAAAGTCTAACTTCAGTAATTTATGACTGTTGTTATCGATATTATTATGCATGATAGGTAATCCGCCTACGTCGTCCGTGAGTGATATAGCGCATGCCGCTGCGTCATATCATCTTAAGTGGCGTTTATCATAATTACAAGTTATCTAATAGCAAATTATTAGTTATTAATATACCTAGATAGAAGTACGTTTAACTTTAAATATCCCGTAAAAAAAGGTGAGCTGCAGCCTATGCAACTCACCTTTCTACGTCTACATTCAGTCGGAATTAAACCATTAAATCAAATGCGCTTTTAATTCCAATACTTTATCACGCGTTTTTGCCGCCTCTTCAAATTTCAAATCTCGTGACATTTGCTGCATTTGTTTCTCGAGGCGTTTGATTTCTTTGGCCAGTAAATCAGGACTGCGCAAAATGCTGATATCAACATCAGGCAGATTGCTTTTTACAGGAATTACTTGATTGTCATTGGCATCAAGGTTTTCACCCGTGTCAATTTTATCGGTAATACTACGGCGCGCACCTTTTGGCGTAATATTGTGCTCAAGATTAAAGGCGACTTGTTTTTCGCGGCGACGGTCAGTCTCCTCTATCGCTTTTTCCATACTCGGCGTAATGCGGTCGGCGTACAAAATCGCTTTACCGTTTAAGTGACGGGCAGCACGGCCAATAGTCTGAATCAGCGAGCGCTCAGAACGCAAAAAGCCCTCTTTATCAGCATCAAATATCGCCACTAATGACACCTCTGGCATATCAAGCCCTTCACGCAACAGGTTAATACCGACCAACACATCATGAACGCCTGTCCGCAGCTCATGAATGATCTGCATGCGCTCAACCGTATCGATATCTGAATGCAGATAAGCGACTTTGACATCGTATTCTTTAAGGTAACTGGTCAAATCTTCTGCCATACGCTTAGTTAACGTGGTGATAAGCACGCGCTCGTCAAGCTCACGGCGTTTGGTAATCTCCGATAACACATCATCAACCTGCGTCAATACCGGACGAATCTCAATCTCAGGGTCAATCAAGCCGGTTGGACGCACAACTTGCTCGACCACCTGCTCGCTATGCTCAAGCTCATACTGTGCTGGCGTTGCGCTAACATAAATGGTCTTTGGCTTGATACGCTCCCACTCTTCAAACTTCATCGGGCGATTATTCATGGCACTTGGCAGACGAAAACCATAATTAACGAGGTTTTCTTTACGCGACCTATCGCCTTTATACATCGCCCCAATTTGCGAAACCGTTACGTGCGATTCATCGATAAACAGCAGCGCATCTTCTGGAATATAATCAAACAGTGTCGGCGGTGCTTCCCCTGATGGACGACCAGATAGATGCTGCGAGTAGTTTTCGATACCATTACAGTAGCCAAGCTGCTGAATCATTTCAAGGTCATACTGAGTACGCTCTTTTAGACGCTGCGCTTCAACCAATTTATTATTGTCGCGAAAATACTCTAAGCGCGGCTCAAGCTCGGCGCGAATAGTATGACTTGCCGCTTCCAATTTATTGCGCGGGGTCACGTAGTGCGATTTTGGATAAATGGTAATACGCGGCACACTTCGGACGGTTTTGCCGGTTAACGGGTCAAACCAAGTAATTTTTTCCACTTCATCATCAAATAAATGCACGCGCACCGCTAGCTGCTCAGATTCCGCAGGATAAATATCTAACAGCTCACCGCGCAAGCGATAGGTACCACGACCAAAATCTAACTCATTACGGTTATATTGCATTTCAACCAAACGCTTAATGGTCGCCGTCCGATCGATTTTGTCACCGACGACGACATGCAAAAGCATTTTTAGATAGCTTTCTGGATCGCCCAAACCATAAATACAGGAGACCGAAGCCACGATAATCGCATCACGGCGCTCAAGCAGCGCCCGCGTCGCTGATAGGCGCATTTGGTCAATATGGTCGTTGATGGCACTGTCTTTTTCGATAAAGGTATCACTCGCCGCAACATAGGCTTCCGGCTGATAATAATCGTAATAACTGACAAAATACTCAACCGCATTATTTGGAAAGAACGCTTTAAATTCGCCATAAAGCTGGGCGGCAAGGGTTTTATTGTGCGCCATAATAATGGTTGGACGTTGGCATTCAGCGATGACCTTTGCCATGGTATAAGTCTTACCAGAACCGGTCACACCGAGTAATAATTGCTCATCCATGCCTGATTTGATGCCTTTGACCAACTTTTCGATTGCTTGTGGTTGATCGCCTGCCGGCTCAAAGTCGGTGACCATCTCAAAGGCGCGGCTTGATATTTGCGTACCAGACGCGTTGACACCACTGATTTCAGCTTCGCCTTGCAGCTGAGTGGCCAATTGGTTTAACTGACGCGACGAGCGCGGTTCAGGCATTCGCATAATGGCTTTCTTCCTGACATTTATAAAAGGTTATAAGAATTTGGATTTATAACAATGTGGGGTCTAAAGCTCAGTTTTTAAAGGATAATCGTGAGTTTGATTTCCTATTTACACACATAATTAACAGCTAAAATTTGCGCTACATTGGTGGTAATTTTAAAACGACTACTATTCATTTAATGTCTATTATTTATAGGAAAGGCACAGAATGGCAGCTAAACTTACAAAGCTTTTCACGATTAACAAAGTCATTACACGACCACTTAATAAAGCCTAAAACCTAGGGGTTCAATCGCGCTCATAAATTGCTACTATGGGCACTGAATTAATGAACAAGCAGTATTAAGAAGCGATAAATACAAGCAACAACACGCTTAAAAATTAATCCAATAACTAATAAAAACTTAAAATAATGGAGTAAATTATGAGAGAACGTTACGCAAGTGGTATTGATGATAAAACCGCTGAAAAAATGGTTGAATTGTTAAACGCTAACTTAGCCAATCTGATTGACCTAAGTATGGACAGCAAGCAGTGCCATTGGAACTTGCAAGGTACTGGCTTTATCGGTGTGCATCAATTGTTAGATGAGACTTATGAGCGTTTGACTGAAGCATTTGATACAGTTGCCGAACGTATCGTTATTCTTGGCGGTAAAGCCAACGGTATCTCTAAGCGTGTGGTTGAAGACTCTATCCTAGAGACTTATCCAACTGATATCACAGAAGTTGATGAGCACGTACGCGAGCTTACCAATCGCTATAAAACCATTGCCGCTTCACTGCGTGAAGGTATTGATACCGCGGGTGATGCAGGCGATGAAGATACGGCAGATTTATTGACCGAAGTAAGCCGTATTGTCGATAAAGACGCTTGGTTCATCGGTGCTAATGCCCCCAAGAAAAAATAACAATGACTGAATAAATCTATGAATGATATTTAGATAAGTATGAAAAAAGGTCACTTTTATAGTGACCTTTTTTTATACCCTAAAACTTATTTTTATAAATTGCTGTTATAGTCAAAACATCCTAAAAACGCGACGGTATGGCTGATATAAATTTTTTATAGACTCTGTCTGCGCAGGCACAGCAAGCAAGCAAGCAAGAAAAATTGATTTTAAAGACGGGTATTAAAACGGGTTAGAATTAGACTAAAAAATAATGACTTTAAAATACGCCTTTAATAATCTGCTTCATTTGCGGCAATAGCTCGCTTAATTGCGCTTCAGTCTCGCTGGTATCTTCAGGCAAGGATTGCTGTAAAAAAGCCGCGGTAATTTGTGGCTGCTTGGCAAGGATACTTTGCCCTACCGCCGTATCGTAGAATTTAATCTGGGCATCGACTTCAGCCTGCGTATAGTAAGTCTTAGCGGCACTGATATAAGCTTGCGTCAAAGTTTGTGCGTCGGCTGCATTGCCGATACCCTCAGTCATAATCTTGGCATATTGACCTAACACGCTTTGAATTTGCTCTTGTAGCTCGCGTTGGCGCTTGTTTAACTGTTGGTCACTGGCGCGCTGATTACTGCTTTTATTCTGGTTTTTGGTTTGCGTATTAATGGCATCAATAGCCGCTTGTTGACCATTGACGATAGACTGAATCTGCTCGTCGATATGCATGACTTGCATCAGTTTAATGATTGACACATCAGTTGGTGCTTGCTTGTTCATTTGCTGCTTGGCAATATTCTTGGTGTCCTTACGAACTGTATTAGGCTCACTATGGACAATCAATTCTGCATTGGCATTGACGATAGGTGCTGATAGCAGCGTTGTCACCACCAAAGTAAGCAATGGATTGATGCTAGTAGGACGCCGACTGGTATTTTTTTTGGAAGATTTTAGGTAATTTTTCATATAAGACTCTTATTATTATAGGTGACGATTATTTATTATGCGGCAAATCTTATTAAGCACACTGCTCATCCGGTAAACGTAAAACCTCAGCATTGGGAACGGATAATGTCAAAATCGCTTCTTGAAATAATGGATTGGCACGGAATTGGTTTTCAATATCTTCAAATTTTTGCGCGATTTGCTGTTCTTGTTGATTGCCGGTGATATCGACCGCTGCCACCATAAAGATTTTTTTGGGTCCGACCCACTCTAAGTGTAAATAAGAGACGCTGTCGATATCAGGATGATTTAATAGCTCCGTTAAGATATAGCAATGGGTTTTTTCTGAGACTTTATAGCCAACCAAAAAATCACGATTGCGATTGATTAAAAAGATGGCAACCATACCCAATAATATGCCAACGATAATAGAACCAAGGGCATCCCAGAACGGCTCACCCGTATAGGCATGCATGCCCATCGCTGCTGCTGCGACCACTAAACCGATAACCGCTGCCAAATCCTCAAAAAACACCCCGCGCAACGTTGGGTTTGAAGTATTCACCACATAACCTAACGCACTGACATTGATAGCCTGACCATGCTTTTTACTTTGTAAATACGCCTGCACTAGAGAAAAACCTTCGAGCACAAAGGCCACTGCCAAAATAATAAAGCCAATGGTGTAATTGGTTTCTGTTTCAGGCGCATTCCACTCGGTGATACCGGTATAGATAGAAACAATCGAGCCTGCCATAAAAACGCCAAAAGCGGCAATCATAGACCATACGTATGACTCTTTACCATAGCCTAACGGGTGACTGTTATCGGCAGGTTTGACCGCTTTTTTCTCCGCCACGATGAGTAGAGTGCCATTACCTGCATCTGCCCACGAATGCGCTGATTCAGCAATCATAGAAGCAGAGCCGGTCATAAATGCCGCAACGGTTTTGGCAATGGCAATAATAACATTCGCTCCTACGGCAATGAGCACAGTAACCAGCGATGAGGATTTCTCGTCTTCCTGCTTCTTGTCCTCCTGAATGTTTTCGGGGCTTGTGACGTTAGTGAAATTGAGGTTAGGATTGATACCGTCTTTAGAATTGCTAGTATCTTTGGTCAAATTGGCAATAGAACGCGCACTGCCAGCACCGCGGGTACGAACGGCTTGCGGTGCTGGCTGATCTTTGGAAGGAATGTTTGATGATTCAGTGTTTTTTGAACTCATATGAGGCTCAATAAATGGTTAATATAATGAAGTTAAACAGCCATCAAAAAAGTTAAGCCATGAGCGCTAACTATTTTTAACTGCCTTACTTATCATTAAATTTAACCAAATAGCCGCTACTGGTCAGTAAGGTTTTCGTGAGACTTTGTTTAAGTATTGATGATTTTGCTAGGTAAAATACGCCTTATTTGGCATTGCTATGCTGAGCAAGCTCGCCAATCATATCATTGTCGTTGCCGCTTTTATCCGTCATCTTATCAGCGCCTAGACTTTCGCCAATCATTTGATTGATGTCGCAGCTCGGGCGATGCGAGCTTTGCATGCGTAGCTCTTTACGCGCCAAGCCTGCGTCAAAACGGCACTGCTGCATGGCATTTTTAATCTCAAGCGCAGGCACAGGCGTCGGTTTACCGTTATCATCAATCGCCACCATAGTAAAATAGCAGCTATTGGTATGACGAATCGTACGGGCGCGAACGTCC
This sequence comes from Psychrobacter sp. YGAH215, assembly GCF_007280595.1. Classification (NCBI taxonomy): domain Bacteria; kingdom Pseudomonadati; phylum Pseudomonadota; class Gammaproteobacteria; order Moraxellales; family Moraxellaceae; genus Psychrobacter; species Psychrobacter sp. YGAH215. The sequence continues at coordinate 148,243 of NZ_VKLR01000010.1, forward strand.
TCCGCTTCAACCCGAATCCCCACTTCCATAGACGTTCTACCGACATAATTGATACTAGCGGCAAAAGTAACCAACTCGCCCACATAGATAGGCTCGCGGAACATCACTTGATCGACTGATAGCGTCACGACATAGCTACCACTGTAGCGACTGGCGCAAGCATAAGCGACTTGGTCAAGCATCTTGAGCAAATCACCCCCATGGACGTTGCCGATGAAATTGGCCATATCTGGCGTCATCAGCACCGACATATACAATTCATGATTTAAAGGGGCGCTTTTAGCAGTAGAGCTGGTATTGTATTGCGACATAATATTCCTTGCTGTTATCGTAAAACCTGTCTATTTTAAATATCCGTTATACAGTAGCCTCTGCTAAATCGCAAATAAAGACTGTTAGAGTGAGTGTAGGAGATATTTTTTACTTAGATGCCTATAATTTTTCTCATGGTTTTATGATTAGATTTTGACTAAAAGGTGTGTAAACGCTGTGATCTACCCCGTAAAAACGCAATCTTTTTAAAATCTGCAAAAAAAAGCTTGACGTATTTTTTATCTTTGCTAGAATACGCCCCACTTAGCAAGAACTCATTAGAGACTTTACTAAGCTCGCAGTAAGTCATAAAACCCTTACCGCTTATTCTCCAATAGCTCAGTTGGTAGAGCAACGGACTGTTAATCCGTGTGTCCCTGGTTCGAGCCCAGGTTGGAGAGCCATATTTTAGTCGTAAATCTTTTGAATCATTTTTGATTCGATTATGGCATTTGCCAAGACCCTCATCACTTTGATGGGGGTTTTTTTATGGCTGGTGTTTTATTTCATAAGCCTATAAATAGCAAAAACCTTTCTCTTTTCTTCTTCTATTACCAGTCTTGCAGTGCTTGGTTAATCCACAAAATAAAATCTACAAATAAAGTCAGCTTAGCTTTTATCATCGCCCTCAGTTATTGACTTATCGACCTTATATTAAACCTGCTATATTGTTGGCCAACGATAAATTCATAAATAACATTGACCCTTTAAAGCTTTATCGCTACATTGGATAAAGCTCTTATTTATGTGAAAAAACTATTAGGGATAGCGCCATGACTATAGGTATTATTAAGCCGACGTTACTGAGTATTGGACTGATGAGCATGATTGGTTGTACTGCCCTGCAAACCACCGCAAAACAGCCAAATGCAGAAAAAACAAGCGATTCAGCAACGGTTTATTACAATGGCGATATCATTACCATGGAAGGTGAGCAACCGCAGATGGTCGAAGCTTTGGTCACGCAGGCTGGCAAGATTGCTTATGTTGGCAATTTAAATAAGGCGCAATCAAAATATAAAAATGCCGCTCAAGTGAATTTAAACAGCAAAACCTTGCTACCGGGTTTTATCGATCCGCACAGTCACTTTGATATGGTGTCAAACACCATGGGCCAGGCAAATTTGAACCCACCGCCAGTTGGCAAGATAGATAGTATGGATAAATTACTACAAGCCTTAAAAGACTATAAAAAGGACAATAACATCGCCGATGATGAATGGATCTATGGTTGGGGTTATGATGAGAGTCAATTAAAAGAAGGTCGTCATCCAACCAAAGCAGATATCGATAAAGTATTGCCTAATAACCCTGTATATCTGCAACACACCAGCGGTCATATGGGTGTCGCCAATAGCAAAGCCTTGGCAGCCCTGAACATTACCGCCGATACTAAAAACCCAGAAGGTGGTAATATTGCACGGGTTAAAGGTTCTAGCGAACCAAATGGTCTCGTCCAAGAAACCGCTATGTATCCATTTATGCGGCGAATGCTAGAGGTATTAGAGCCCAATCAAGCCAAATTCTTTGAGCAAACCCAAGATTATTATGCCAAAAATGGTCTGACTACCGCCCACAACGGTTCAACAGCTCGTAATACTATTCAGTTTTTCCAAAAACAAGCCGATGCTGGCAAGCTGAAAATCGACTTAGTCGCATTAGCAGGTAGCAGTGATTTAGATGAAAACTTAGCGGACAAAGACTTTGTTTGGAAGACCTATCAAAACGGTTTTAAAGTTCAAGGAACTAAAATCATAGCCGATGGCTCGCCGCAAGGTAAAACAGCTTATTTCAGTCAACCTTATTTGACGCCAGTGCCAGACTGCAAAAAAGACTGCCGCGGTTTGCCGAGTATCAGCCAAGATGCGCTCAATGAGATGTTTGCCAAGGCTTATAAGCACGATAACCAGTTGTTTATCCATAATAATGGCGATGGCGCGACAGATATGATTATTAAAGCCCACGAATATGCGGTCAAAAAGACCGGGCAAGCCGCTGATAAAGATCGCCGTACGGTGCCTATTCATGCTCAGTTTGCGCGCCCCGATCAGCTAGAAGCCTTTAAAAAATATAAGATGTTACCGTCATTTTTTACCAATCATGCCTATTTTTGGGGTGATGTGCATGTGCAGAATTTAGGCAAAAAACGCGCTGATTTTTTAAGTCCGATAGCGACAGCGGATAAAATGGGGTTAAAATACACCAACCATTCTGACGACACTGTGACACCTGTCGACCCGTTATTTACCGTTTGGTCAGCGGTTAATCGCACCTCGCGCTCAGGCAAGATTATCGGCGCCAATGAGCGCGCGACCCCTTATCAAGCGCTCAAAGCCATCACGACCAATGCCGCTTATGAGTATTATGAGGAAAATAGCAAAGGTACCTTAACCAAAGGTAAGCTCGCTGATTTGGTTATATTAGATGCCAATCCATTGACGGTAAGTGCAGATAAGCTTAAAGATATTCATGTGGTCACTACCATTAAAGAAGGTAAAATAATCTATCAGCGCCCGACGAAGTAAAACTATAATGACAGCATACTAAGAAAAATTTTAATGCTTTATAGTCAAATTCCTATAATTTTGACTATAAAGTTTTTTCTGTCTCTTTTATATCAATATTAGGATTCGTTTATGAGTAACACCGAGCAAATCACCTCCTCTGACAACACCCATTATCTACACCATACTTTTTTTGACCCAAGCGATAATACCACACCGATTACTGCTACCCTACTGATCGTGCATGGGATGGCCGAGCACAGCGGTCGTTATGCAGAGCTTGCGCAGTTTTTAGCAGATAACGGTATTGCGGTCGCCACTTATGATCAGCTGGGTCATGGGCAGACGGTCAAATCAGCCAATGATTTGGGTTTTTTTGCTGAAGAACATCCGGTGCAATCGTTATTAAAAGACGTTATTATCATGGCGGACAGCTTGAAAGCGCGCCATCCTAATGTGCCGCATTTCGTTATGGGTCATTCAATGGGCTCGTTTATCGTGCGCAATGTTCTCAAACATCACGCGCAGAACTTTACTGGTGCAATTTTAATGGGTACCGCTGATGCCAATCCATTGACCAAAGTGCTATTACCCATTAATAAAGTACTGGCAAAAGTAGCGCCCAAAAAGCCAAACCCAGTTTTCGCCAATGTGATGAATAAGGTACTCAATAGTAAACTTGATAATCGTATTTCTTCTTCAGAATTTGCTTGGCTTAATGAAGACCCTCAAGCTATCGAAGCTTATGAAGCCGATCCATTGACGGGCTTTGATTTTACCAACAATGGATTTTTAACCTTGTTTAGCTTAATGGAAGCGGGTCTTAATAAAAACTGGGCAATGACCATTGCCAAAGATTTTCCGATGTTACTGGTCAGTGGCGAGAACGATCCGATCGGCGATATGGGCAAAGGTATTCGCAAAATTGCCAGCCGTTTAGAAAAACAGAATTTTAGCAATATCACGCTACAGCTCTACCCGCACATGCGCCATGAGCCGATTCATGAACAAAATAAACAGCAAGTTTATCAAGATATTGTAGACTGGATAAATAGCAATACTGCTGCCTAGTAACAAAATGCTTGATTAATTTAAACGACTACTTTTATTATTTTTTTTACCCTTCACCAACTTTAGGAATATTTATGACATTGCAACAAACCATCGAGCAAGCCTTTGAAAATCGTAACGATTATAGCCCAGCAACCATGCCACAAGACATACGCGACGCTATCAACGCAGTGCTTGAACAATTAGACAACGGTAGCTTGCGTGTTGCTGAGAAAAAAGATGGCGAATGGGTGGTCAATCAATGGGCTAAAAAAGCGGTATTATTATCATTTCGTTTAAACGATAACTATGTGCAGGCGGCGGGCGAACACGTGCAGTTTTATGACAAAGTGCCGACGAAGTTTGCTGACTGGACTCAAGAGCAGTTTAAAGCAGCTGGCGTACGCGTGGTACCACCAGCGGTTGCTCGTAAAGGCTCATACATCGCAGCTGGAGCAGTATTGATGCCATCGTACGTCAACATTGGCGCTTATGTCGACCAAGGCGCGATGGTAGATACGTGGGCGACGGTTGGTTCGTGCGCCCAAATCGGTAAAAACGTGCATCTATCAGGCGGCGTCGGTATCGGCGGTGTCTTAGAGCCGCTGCAAGCCAGTCCAACGATTATCGAAGACAATTGCTTTATCGGCGCGCGCTCTGAAATCGTTGAAGGCGTGATAGTAGAAGAAGGCTCAGTAATTTCTATGGGCGTGTTTATCGGGCAATCAACGCGCATTTATGACCGTGAAACGGGCGAGATTCATCGCGGCCGTGTACCAGCAGGCTCAGTCGTTGTACCCGGTAGCTTGCCATCAGAAGACGGCACTTACAGCTTATATGCTGCCATTATCGTGAAAAAAGTCGATGCGCAAACCCGAGCCAAAACCTCGGTCAATGAGTTATTACGTTTGGCCTAGTGATGTAATTTTCCTAGAGCTTCCATAGATATTAGATATCAGGCAATCAAAAAGATGTTGAAACCCAATTTCAGCATCTTTTTTAATGTTCAATATCAGTTTAAGTTTAACTTAATACAAGACATTACGTTATAATCCTTGCCTCGTTTGGGCGCTAGAAATATTAGCGCTAAACAAACTACTAAACCCTTTTTTATTTGGTCAATGCGTGCCGCATTATCAATCTTTATCTGTATTTGACATATTATGAGTGAGTTATCTTTACGCACCTCGGCAATTCCTGTCACTGATCCCGAAGCAGGGCTACGTTTGACCGAGATTTTTTATTCCTTGCAAGGTGAAGCGCTGACCTCAGGCTTGCCGACGATATTTGTACGCTTGACTGGCTGCCCGCTACGCTGCGTGTATTGTGATACCGAGTACGCCTTTAGTGGCGGTGAGCGGCAATCGTTAGAAGCCATTATCGCCACCATCAAAAGCTATCCGTGTCAGCGTATCTGCTTGACTGGTGGCGAGCCATTAGCGCAGCCAAATGCCATTGAATTAATGCAGCTTCTGTTAAATGACGGTTATGAGATTTCACTTGAAACCGCAGGCGCGCTGACGGTAAAAAATGTACCGCCTGCGGTCAGCAAAGTGATGGATCTGAAAACGCCAAGCTCAGGTGAAGTCGATAAAAATCTTTGGTCAAACCTCGACTATCTCACCCAGCACGACCAAATCAAATTTGTCATTATGAACCGCAATGATTATGAGTGGGCAAAGGCAACACTGTTTGAGCATCAACTTGATAAATTGGTCGGTACGGTTTGGTTTTCACCAATGTTTACTGTCGCAGAAGAAGTCGTTGCTAGTGAAGCATTGAGCAGCCCCGATGTGCCAGTATTGGCGCGTGAGTTAGCTGAATGGATACTGGCTGATGCCTTGCCTGTACGTTTTCAACTACAACTGCATAAGATTATTTGGGCCGATGCTAAAGGTAAATAATGGAATGAGCTTTGCGCAAATTGGGCAAATCAATAGATCGGATAAATAAGCAATCCAAATTCCAAACTAAACATCCTCTGAATATAGTCAAGGGATTTTAGAATCGCTACAAGGCGACCGACCGCAGATAGTACATTGAGTACATCTAGGACAGGTAACACCGTAGCGGTTTAAAAGTGCTCTGACTATAGCTAACCAGCTGACTGCAAGGACGCATACATGGTTAAACTGATTTTACTGGGCTTATTGGCGGGGGCGTTCTTTAGCTCGACATTTATTTTAAATGAGCTGATGAGTAATGCCGGTGGTCATTGGTTTTGGTCAGCGAGCCTACGCTATGTCTTTATGTGGCTGATTATCAGCGCCGTTATTATCCTGCAACATGGCTTTAGGCGTATTGAAGCACTTGCGAGCATTTTTCGTCAGCACTGGCGCTTTTGGTGTCTTACCGGCAGTATTGGCTTTGGGGTATTTTATACCGGTATTTGCTATGCAGGCGACCACGTGGCAGGCTGGGTCGTGGCTGCTACCTTTATGTTTACCGTCGTAACCAGTTTGTTCGTACTATTGGCATTTGGGCAAAGGTTTGATAAGAAATTTATTATTTATGCCTTTTTGGTGTTTATCGGGGTGGTATTGGTCAACGTCAGCGAAGGCTTGCGCGCCTCTGCCGTCGCTGGCATTGATAGCGCGCCGATGGCAGAAATGCTGCTTTACGGTGCCCTCCCTGCGCTAATTGCGGCTTTTAGTTACCCAATCGGCAATCAGCTGGTCTGGCAAGTCTCACACAACTCGCGCAAACACCATCCCCATAAAGATAAGGCTAAAACGCAACAAGCAAAAGAAGCAAATAAACCCAATCGCGAACAAAGTTATCACGAGAATGCTAACCAACCGCTTGTCTCAGAAGCTTTCGATTTGTCTGCTGTCATGTCTAGCACTTCGGATAACAACGCTACTCTAAAAACCCTCTCTAGCATCGAAGTTAAATCCTCCTCTCCTCCACAAAACCTCCTTGCCCGCATTCCAGTTATCGAGACGAGCTTATTACAAAATGCCTTTAATAAAGTCTGGCTAATGACCTTGGGTAGCTTTCCATTTTGGCTGGTTTTAGGCGCTTTTATCCAGCCTGAACCACCTGCAACCACCCAGTTATTTAATACCTTGCTAGTAGCATTACTGGCTGGAGTAGCGGCGACAAGCATATTTTTTTATGCGCGTGAGCAAGCGGTGACGTCAAGCGAAGTCGCAGGCGTTGACTCCACCCAAGCCAGCGAGGTAATCTTTGCTTTGATTGGTGGTATACTATTGTTGGATAATGCCATACCATCAGCAATGGGATTGGTCGGTATTGGGCTAATTATTCTAGGACTGATTTTATTTGCAAAAGACGGTTGAGGCTAAAATAAGTCATGATGAATCACTTTATTTTCCCCGATGTTTTGCTGTATTTATTAGATATGGTAGGCGTCATTGCTTGTGCCATTGCCGGCACTTTGCTGGCGCAGCATAAAGGCTTTGATATTGCGGGCTGTATTTTGGTTTCTATGGTCAATGCCATTGGCGGTGGTACATTGCGCGATATGGCGCTCGATCGTCATCCGCTATTTTGGATGACTGACCTCAACTATGTCATTGTCATTACTATTACCTCGCTTATTCTACAAATTTTCTTTCATCTGTATCATAAGATTGATAAAGCCCTCAAATTCTTTGACGCGATTGGTCTAGCGGCTTTTAGTGTCATTGGTTTTAAAGTGGCGTTGGCGCAAGATATATCGCCGGTTATTGCGGTTATGATGGGAGTTTGGACGGCGATTATCGGTGGTTTATTGCGTGATATTATCTGTAATGAAATACCACTGCTGCTACAGCGTGAGATTTATATCACCGCTAGTATTGCAGGATCCTTGAGCTATTTGGCGCTTGATTACTGGGGCGTTGATGCGGTTGCCAATGAATTTATGATGTTATTTATCATCTTTGCCGTGCGTATGCTGGCGCTTAAATTCGATTGGCACCTGCCCTCTATTCGTTTGGTCGATTAACTCTTCGTTTTACCGCTTAACCTCATGGGCAAAAAATACCAGTGCTTTGATATTGATGTTTTAATATAAGGGATTTAATGAGAAAAATGCATGCTCACCATCGCTTTAGATTCTGAATTGATGACTACTTTTGACCCGCGTTCACTCATTTATCTGTTTGATATGATTGGGATTGTCGCTTGTAGTATTTCGGGAACGATATTGGCCAAGCATAAGAACTTTGATGTCTTTGGCTGCTTATTGGTATCGATTGTGACTGCCATCGGCGGCGGTACGGTGCGCGATGTCATTTTGGATCGTCATCCACTGTTTTGGATGGTGGATATGAGTTATTTGACGCTTATTACTGTTTCGTCGTTAGTGATGCAGATATTCTTTCATCCCAACTCTAGGCGCGTTGATAAATTTCTCAAGCTCTCCGACACTATTGGCCTATCAGCTTTTACTTTAATCGGTATCAAGGTTGCTGATAGTATGGGTGCCAATGTGCCAGTGGCATTATTACTCGGGGTGATTACGATTATTGTCGGCGGTATCATCCGCGATATGATTTGTAATGAGATTCCGTTGGTGCTACAGCAAGAGATTTATATTAGTGCGTCTTTAACGGGCGGCATTCTTTATTTTGCCCTGCACAATCTTGGCGTAAGCGCTTGGATTGCCGATATCTCAGCAATGGCGACGATTTTTACTTTGCGGATGCTTGCCATTCGTTATGACTGGCAATTTCCAACCATTGAATGGAAATATTAAAGTATTCAAGCCTAGCAACTACTTGCTTTCCTCTACTGTCTCTTTTACCAGCGCCAAATCTTTGACCATCAACTGCAGGCTTTGTTTACCGTTCCACTCGTTAATGTCTAGCTGAAATAATACATGCACTTTTTCGGCGCGGTAATCCCAAGCACTACTATCAAAATTAAATTGGATTGCTTCAATTGGATATTGCACCTCAGGATAACGTAGCGACAATTTAAGATGTTTGTCTTTTAATATCTTAAAGCTCAATACCTCAAATACGCCGTCAAATATCGGCGGCGCAAAGCCATGACCCCATATACTGGCATTCGCTAGATGCTCTGCAAAGTACAAGCTAAAGTCAGCCGCTTGCAAGAGTCCGTCGGTAAATTTCTGCTCGGCAAAGACTTCCTCATCCATCTGCGCCATCACTTCGTTAAACGCGGTTACGAAGCCATCGAAATGACGCCGTTTGATGGTTAAACCTGCCGCCATAGCATGACCACCAAAGTGGCTGATTAAATCAGGGTAACGTTCGGCCACTTGCTCAATCGCATCTCGAATATGCACGCCTGCGATAGAGCGCGCCGAGCCTTTGATGGCATCGTCGTCACCCGTGCGTTCTGTATCCGCTGGCGCAAAAACGATACTGGGCAGATAGTGACTTTCTTTTAAACGACCAGCGACAATACCGATAACCCCTTGATGCCAATCGTCTTGATATAAAATGATGCTGCGGTTTTGATTATCAATAGCCGACTTTTCAGTTTTAGGCTGGATAAGAGTTTCATCGCTCTCGTCAGCATCATTCTTAGCATTAGAGTCAGCAGTAGCTAACGCTTGCACAATGCTATCTGCTTGCGCGCGCATCTCACCTTCGACATGACGGCGCGTACGATTAAGCTGCTCAAGCTCTTGAGCCAAACGCTGGGCGGTACTCCAGTCATCGGTCAATAAGCATTCGATACCGATGCGCATATTATCCATGCGCCCCGCAGCATTGATACGCGGACCTAAAACAAAACCAAAATCTTGCGCCTGTAATTGTTTTGGGTCGCGACCTGCTTGTTCAAGCAGTGCCAATATCCCAAGCGAGCAGCGACCTTGGCGAATGGCGTTTAGACCGTGATGCACTAAAATACGATTGTTTTTATCAAGTACACCCACATCGGCAATCGTCCCAAGCGCGACCAAATCTAAATATTGGCTGACTTGCACGCTAGACTTGCCTGCTTCGCGGCGCAGTTTCGCCAAGCGTCCGAGCACATAAAACGCCACGCCGACGCCAACCAAGGCTTTACTACTAAAGTTGCAATCAAGCTGATTGGGATTGACCACCGCTTCGGCAGGCGGCGTTTCTTTAGTAGTCAGATGATGATCAGTAATAATGACAGTGATGCCATCAGCCTGCGCCCGCGCCACGCCGTCATGGCTTGAGATACCATTATCGACCGTCACAATCATGTCGGGCTTATAAGTCTGGATACCTAATTCAACAATCTCTGGCGTTAGACCATAGCCATATTTAAAACGGTCAGGGACTAAAAAATCAACCACCGCGCCCATCTTTATTAGCGCGCGCATCATCAATGCGGTACTGGTTGCCCCATCGCAATCAAAATCACCGACGATTAATGTACGCTGACCTTCGTCGATGGCGACATCTAACAAACGCACCGCTTCGGTGACGCCATGCAGCATTTCAGCAGGTAATAAACCAGATAAGCCAGTCTCTAACTCATCAGGCGCAGTGATACCGCGACCGGCATAAAGCCTAGCAAGGGTAAAGGATTGGGCGGCAAGTGGTTGCAACGCGGCGGGCAACTCATCGATGCGAGTGCAGGTATAACGGGGGGTCAAATTTAGCATAGTGCTATTCTACTGGCTTTGGCACATAGCCACAATGGGAATTTTTAGCACTATCGTCTAGGTTGGGCGATTGCCCAATTATGCCTTATGGCGTAATTTATATCACATATCATGTAGGAAAAATAAAGGCTATATATGGCGAATGTTTAAACGCTTGCTTGCCAACTTGCTCTTTATTTACAAAAACGGTGCAGAGAGCCTGCAATTTTCTGCATTTTGCTACAAAGCAATGATTGTATGCCGTTTATAAAGCCATAAAATGGTAAACATTGAAGATGAGTTATGCGAAGATGACTTATTTGAAAATTATAAGATACTCATCATTTTTGCCATGTTTGCTTTTGTTATATTAATTACTTTCTATTTTTTAAACATTTTAAGGACGCGTTATGAAAACCACCCCAACCGCTGAAAAACTGCCTAATACTATTGACCCTAATTTAGATCTAGATAAAGTCAAAAAAGACTGCGAAAAATTGGTCAAAAAACGTGCCAAACTTTCTGCTGGTGTCGCTATCGTACCTATTCCATTTTTTGACGTGGCAGTTGATGCCAGCATGCTGACCGTCCTGCTACCTGAGATCAGTGAGCGTTTTGGACTGATTGAAGGCCGCCAGTCTGCCGTCGATTTAGAATCACGCGCCATTCATTGGGCTGCGCTAAAAGACCGTACCGTTGATTTTGCAGGCTTAATGGCGACACGTGGTATCGTGAAGAAGACCGTCCAAGGTTTTGGTGGTCGTATTGCGGCGAAGCAAGTGACCAAGTTTATCCCATTGGGCGGTCAAATGGTTGCGGCAACCATGGGTTATATGATTTTCAAAAAAATCGCCACTGACCATATCAATGAATGCTATAACTTGGCAAAAGACATTCAGCAAAAGCAACATGGTAAAAATGTCTAACAGCATGCCATCATTGTTTAAAGTTTAAGAAATTGTCATTCAAAAAAAACCCAGCTAAGAGATTTATTAGCTGGGTTTTATCTTTGTTATTGAACAATCACAAGATATCAATCAATAAATTCTTTTATATACTGTCCTTCTAAGATATTAATCTATTCAGTTTGTTCAATTACAATGAGTATGTGTGGTGTTTTATCCTCTCTATCAACGTGCACGATAGCTTGCCAGCCACTATATAGAGATATTTCCTCAGCAAATTTTAGCGACGAGCGTTTTTCTAACGATTGCAGTGTCTTTAGCTGCTTAGTATGATGCGCCACAGGTATTAGAGTCTTTAGCACCTCTGAAAACACAGGTAAAGACTTTCCTTCTTGTGGCTTAACATAGTATGAAACGCTACTTAAGTCACACCCTGATAAGGTCGCTTGAATATTTAAACCATTTATCTGAATGGACTCAGTTATCACCTGAGTATAGTCATGTATATCGATATCTTTCTGACTGGTCCCACCAAGACTAAGGTCTAATAAGCTCTTATCTTTGATACGAGATAGTCGGCAATTATCCCGATAAACACTACTAACAGGACTACCCTTCTCCCAATTTAGCGTAAACTCAAGCGCAGGCTCTAGCAGCTCACCATCCTCATATGCCTCAGGATGTGAGCGAAAGTTAGGCACGGCACTATAATGAATTTGTTTACCTTTTACTTCATAATCAACGATATGCTCGCTAAAGGGCGCATATAGCAATATCTCATGTTCAGTGATAATATTTTTATTCTTATTTAACAGCAGATAATAAATCGCACTATTGGAATAAACACTACCGCCCAATGGACCCATAGATTCGATTTCTAAGGCGATATCCTCAAGGCCATCGCCATTAAAATCCTCTTTTATCAGTGGTAATAAGCGCAGACTATAATCCATGCTCTGCTCTTCACCATCTGCGTCTTCATACTTATCCGAACAGTCGTATTCAAGAGAAGGACTTACTTTGGGATTAGGCTTTGGTGAAGAACAGCGTCTTTCTATCAATTCGACAATGAGATTTTTTGGCAGCACAACCTTATTAGTTTTATTGCTAGCAGCCTTAGTACTTGCCTCAGCCAGCGATAGCGGCATTATCAATAGCAAAAGTAAAACGCCTAAATAGCGTGACATTGTCATCTCCTTTAACCTTTGAGCGATAAAATTAGCATAGCATGCCTTTATAAAATAAATAATAAATATAGATCATTCTAGCGGCATCGAATGAAGTAAGTGATGTGTATTTCTACGAAAAATGGAACCTTCAATAGACTAAATGATAAAAGATTTTTAATAGAAAAGACTTTTAGCCAGTCAATAAAAAGCCCTGAATTTTCAGGGCTTTTTATGGTTACGCTAGCTTATTAATCATTAACTTATTAATCGTTCACGGGATTATCAGGTTGATAGTTTGCATGTGAGGGTTTGGCAAAAGCAAACTTGACGACCTGCAGTGCCACACAAACCGCACCAGTAATAAAGATCACGTCAGCAAAGGTACGAATCCAGCGCAGTGTTACTAAGAAATCTTGTTGTAAGAAGCCTTCACTACGTGCGTACCATAGACCTTCGGTCATTGACGCGTGCGCTTGGAAAATACCAATCGGTAATAAGCTAGTGACAATCATCAATACCAAGCCTGCATTTAGTGCCCAAAAACCAGTTTTGATAAGGTTTTCACTAAACACATAATCAGGACGGATATAGCGCATGACCAGTAATACAAAGCCGATTGCTAAGAAGCCATAGACCCCAAACAGTGCAGCATGTGAGTGAGTGGCGGTAGTATTTAACCCTTGTAAATAGAACAATGAGACTGGTGGGTTAATCATAAAGCCGAACACCCCTGCACCCAACATATTCCAGAATGCGACTGCAACGAAACACATGATAGGCCATTTAAGCTTATTCATCCATGGCGCTTGACGCTGCATCGACCAATGCTCATAACCTTCATAGCCTAGCACCACTAAAGGTACCACTTCTAAAGCACTAAATGACGCGCCGATTGCCATGACTGGTGTGGTTGTACCAGAGAAATATAAATGGTGGAACGTACCTGGCACACCGCCAAGCATAAATAGAGCTGCTGAAGCGATGGCAGAACCGGTGGCGATTTTTTTGTTGACCAAGCCTAAGTTGTAGAAAATAAATGCGAGTGAGACGGTGGCGAATACTTCAAAGAAGCCTTCTACCCATAAATGTACCACCCACCAGCGCCAGTATTCCATGATGGTTAAGTGGGTACGCTCGCCGTAGAACAAGCCTGCACCGTAGAATAAACCCACGCAAACGACTGATGCAAAGAAGATGGCCAATAAATTTTTATCACCGCCCTCTTTTCTTCTAAGCGCTGGTAAACAGCCACGGGTCATCAATACCAACCAGAATAAGATACCAACCCATTTTAAAATCTGCCAGAAGCGACCAAGGTCAATGAATTCATAGCCTTGATGACCAAACCAGAAGTTGTATTTTGCAGGCATAATACCGGCAATCGCAAAGTACTGACTAACAAATGAGCCTACAACCACGAGTATTAATGCCACCCAAAGGATGTCTACGCCCAATTTCTGGTATTTAGGATCTTTACCGCCATTGATAAGTGGCGTTAAGTACAAGCCTGCCATCAAGAAAGCAGTAGCAATCCAAAATAGTGCTGCCTGAATATGCCACGTACGTACTAAGGAGTACGGGAAGTAATCGGATACGGCGATACCATAAAACTCTTGCCCTTCAACGGTATAGTGCGCGACAAAGCCACCAATAAATACCTGAAATACGAATAGAGCAACGACTAGTACACCGTATTTTGCCAAGGCTTTTTGTGACGGTGTTAACGCCACTTTGGTTAATGGATCAGAACTTGCCGTTGCTTCTTTGACGTCTTCTTCTTTACGTAAGAACGACCAGCCCCAAATAAGAAAACCAACCCCAGCGATTAAGAACACCACACTGGCGATAGACCACATGATATTTTCAGAGGTTGGGACGTTATCAATTAAAGGCTCATGCGGCCAGTTATTGGTATATGTCGCATCAGTACCCGGACGGTTGGTAGACGCAACCCAAGTGGTCCAAAAGAAAAAGTTAGTCAGTTTTTGTCTGTCTTCAATATCTGCCAAAGTATTGTTTTTCATGGCAAAATTTTCACGCGACTTTTGCAATGAAGGCTCATTACCGTAGAGACCGATATAGTAAGGCGCGACTTCATTAATAGCGGCGATACGCGTATCTGACAGTACCACTTGATTGTTAGCATTGGTATTGCTGCCACGATATTCTTTTTTCAGTTGCGCGCTAAGTACCGCTTTTTGATCATTCGTTGCCGCGGCAAAATCATGTCCATATAACTCTTGCGCCCGGATATCTAACCACGCCACAAGCTCTCTGTGTAACCAATCTGCGGTCCAGTCAGGCGCTTGATAGGCACCATGTCCAAGTATCGAGCCAAGCTGCTGACCACCCGTGCGCTGCCAAGCAGATTGACCATCTAAAATATCTTCTTCTGTGATTAATGCCTTTCCGCTGCTATCAATATACTGATCAGGGATAGGAGGTGCGGTGCGATAGACTTCCACGCCGCCCCAACCTAAAAAGGTAAAGGTAATGACGAGGACGGCGATTAAGCCCCACCAATACTTTTTATATTCGCCCATATCTTGCTCCTACTGGCTAGATAGATAAACTGAACGCTTAACATTCATTTTAAATGAATTTTTATAAGCGTAATTATAATTCCATAAATGATTAATACCGCTGCCTGTTACGATAAATCTATCAATCATCTGGTGAATATTAAGCCTGCTGCCTGAGTGATACTTTAGTCTTGGGATTAAGAATAAAGCACAATAAAAGCTGGGATTAAAGGCTTAAATCTTTGATGACATTAGAGTTAATGAATAGATTTTATCGCTTCATGCGCTAAACCTATTTGATGTATATTTACATCTAGCATCAAATTGGAAACATTTTAACATTCATTTAATATGAATGTTAAGAGTTATTTTTGCTTATTTTTATCTTTCTTATAAACTGCGCGGTTCACTTTTATCAAATCACGAGTGAAGTCCTTCATTTATAACCAAATTTAGAGAGAGAAACTCGAGTAGCAAGTTACTTATACCTAATGCAAAAACATAAAAAAACCAGATAAATGAAGTTATCTGGTCTTTTATTAGGAATACTTATTAATTACTCAGACGATTTAATAGTAGCTGATGACTGCGCTCAATCACCGGCGCATCGACCATATTACCGTCCACTTTAAAGATGGCTTGCCCACTGCGTTCGTATTCTGCGACTACTCGCTGCGCAAATTCAATCTCACTCTCAGTTGGTTGCAGGGCTTCTTTAACAATATCGACTTGCTTAGGATGGATACAAAGCATGCCCGACATACCCATCTGTGACCATAGCTGCACACGCTTGTGCAGTCCCGCGCTGTCATCAAAGTCCGCATACACGCTATCAATCGGTGCGAGCAGTTGATGGACTTTTGAGGTTAAAATAAGCTGATAACGAATTTGATTGGCGATGATATCGGCTGATGCTGTGCCCACCTGTACCTGTAAATCATTGCATAGGTCTAAAAAGCCGTAGCTAAATGCCACCATACCACGCGCTTTTGCTATCTCATCGGCACGATATAAACCAATAGCATTTTCTATCACTGCAATCACCGGCAGACCCGTTTCTTGGTTAACTTTCTCTATATCTGCTGCCTGCTCCGCTTTTGCTAATAGTACGCCTGCCAGCTTAGGCAGCTGCTGACATAGCGCTAAGTCTTTGGCAAATTCAGCACTACTCGCTTGATTGATACGTAGCCAAAACGGGCGATAGCTTTGCGCCTCATGCTCAGCAGCATAGTAGGCTTTTAATGCTGCGCGAGCTTGGGCTTTGTCTGCTTGCGCAACCGCATCTTCTAAATCAACAATCACTGCATCTGCCCCGCTAGCAAAGGCTTTTTCTACCCGATCTATGCGCGTTGCTGGCACAAACAACCACGTCTTAGTATCAGCAAGTGATTTGATAACAGCTCGGTAACTTGGCGATTCGATATTGGTATCGATACTCGTATTTTTATGGGCAGATGGATTGCTAGAAGGTGACATGCTCGATTCCTAGAGGTAGATATTCATCATATAAACACTTAACGTTATTGTGCCACGACAAAAGCGCTTGTCATAGCCTAATAACGCTAGTTGGTTATAACGCTGGATATTAAGATTCCTCTGGTTTATCAAATAACTTTTCGATAGGTTTACTATGGATTTTCGAGCTGTTAAACATCGATTTATTGCCAGTATCGCCTTCTGTCCAAAAGTTGATATTAAACTGAGCATCATCGCTTAACTCTACGCGGTGCCAATATTGCGGTGGACTGACCGCAAACTGTCCGGCGTTGATAACGACTGTTTTTTCTGGCTCAGTGGCCGCTTCGTCAGCGAAACCATAAAAAGTCACCGTACCTTGCATGACGCAGATTTGGCCGTAAACGCCCTCAGCCGTATTGTGATGGGTCAATAAAGCATTGGGTACTTTATCTTTGGTGAAGAAGTGTGTCGAACGTTTGATTTTCCAATGGCTTGGAATGACGGGATTAGGATTGGTTTGGGTATCAGAACTCATGATAACTCCTTAGCTGGTTTGCTGAGTATAGATTTTTATCTCAATCTGCCTTAAAACCAATATGCAGTTAAGTGCGCAATTGAGAATAATTATCATTAATATAAAATAGCACCTTTTAAATGCTTTTACTAGCTTTGTATGTTTTGACTATCTATAAAAATGTAACACCTTAAATGCGATCGCCGCCCCATTAACGGTCGCCCTATCCATAAGTAGTATACAAACTACGCTCTATACTGCTTTCGCTCAATGGTGATGCTGCCTCATTATTGCTATTTTGTTTCCATTACCAGCATCAGAATTTATAATGGGGACATTATTATGCATGCCAAAGAATTACTTGAGCTTGAGCGCCGTGATATCAGGGCGCTGCACTATACGTGGATTGCTTTTTTCCTCACCTTTTATGTCTGGTTTAATATGGCACCGCTGGCAACATCGATGCTACAGACAGAAAGCTATCTGACCCCTGACCACATCAAATTATTTTTAATCGCCAACGTCGCGCTAACGATTCCTGGGCGGGTTATCGTCGGCATGGCATTGGACCGTTTTGGTCCGCGGCGTGTGTTTTCTATCCTGATGGTCGTGATGGCGATACCGACGTGGTTTTTTGCGTTTGGTAACTCGGCAACCCAGCTATTCGTCTCGCGCTTATTTATGTCGATCGTCGGAGCCGGTTTCGTCGTCGGTATTCATATGACCACTTTATGGTTTAAGCCAAAAGACATCGGTTTTGCCGAAGGTTTTTATGCTGGCTGGGGCAACTTTGGTTCAGCGGCAGCGGCGATTACCATTCCAACCGTTGCTTTGCAGTTCTTTGGCGGTGACGATGGCTGGCGCTGGGCAATTGCGCTATCGGGTTTGTTAATGGCCTTATACGGCGTGGCCTATTGGTTTTTGCTTACCGATGGGCCAGAAGTTGGTACGCATAAAAAATCTCGCAAAGCGGGCGCGTTAGAAGTCTCAACATGGAAGGATTTGTGGTTATATTGCTTGTTTATTATTCCTTTATACGGCGTCTTATCGCTGCTGGTGTATCGTACGCAAGCGATGGGTTTTTTAAGTGCCACTGGCGGGATTATTTGTTATAGCGTCATTATAGTGATGGTCATTTACCAAATTTATAAAGCCATTAGTGTCAACGTACCTGTGATCAAAGCGGGTATTCCAGAAGATGATAAATATCCCTTTAAATCAGTGGCGGCGCTAAACGTCAGCTATTTTGCTAACTTTGGCGCAGAACTGGCGGTGGTTTCTATGCTGCCGATGTTCTTTGCCGCGACTTGGAAACTTGATCCAACGGCGGCTGGTTTGATTGCCTCTACCTTTGCCTTTGTTAACTTATGGGCGCGGCCACTTGGCGGCTATATCTCTGACAAAATCGGTAATCGCCGTTTGGTGATGTTGGTTTATATGTTTGGTATCGGCATTGGTTTTGTGCTGATGGGCGTGCTTAATGCCGAGTGGCCGTTATTTATCGCCGTGGTGTTTACCATCTTGTGCTCGGTATTTGTACAAGGGGCCGAAGGCGCGACCTTTGGTATCATTCCCTCGATTAAACGTCGTCTGACCGGTCAGATATCAGGTATGGCAGGCGCTTATGGGAACGTGGGCGCGGTATTTTACTTATTTATTTACACCTTTGTAGAGCCCAATCAGTTCTTTTTTATCATCGCGTTTGGCGCATTTGTCGCGTGGATTGTGTGTTATTTTTGGTTGGCAGAGCCCGAAGATGCCTTTGGTGATGAATATAAAATGTCCTCTGTCGATCGTCAGATTGCTGCAGAACAAGGCTAATTATTCATAATAGCTTTTTATCGAAAACCAAAACCCACTTAGCAAACGTTAAGTGGGTTTTTTAATGGGGGCGATATTTATCTCAATATAAGATGAAACGATTTAACCTAACATGATTTAAGCTAATATAATTTAAGCTAGCACCACAGGCACATGACTATAACCGCCCAATGGTGGCTGCTCACGCTCCAAAGAAAAACCCGCCGCTAAGGTGATATCTGTGAAATGGGCTAATAGTGCTTGAGTAGCAATTCTAAGCTGCCAAGTAGCAAGCAGGCGTCCTGGGCAAACGTGCTTGCCGATACCATAAACCACGTTAGCAGCGGCTTGCTTTTGAGGGTCGAAATCATTATCACCAAACACGGCTTCGTCGCGATTGGCTGATGTCCAGTTTAACTGTACGCGCGCGCCTTTGGGTAGCTTGTGCGCACCGATAGATACGGGACACGTAGTGATACGGCGGTTTGAGACGAAAGGATCGTCAATTCGTAATATCTCATCGATGATAGTCTCAAGTTCGCTATCAGTAGCTTGTAACCAGACGCTTACTTGCTCAGGATGCTTGACAATATGAGCGATGATAACGCCGACACACAAAGCGATAGAGCCCAAATCGCCGCCGGTCCAATTACGCAAAATAGAAACCAGTTCGGCTTCGCTCAGCTCACGCCCATCGATGTGCTCGCGGCACAATTGAGCGGTGACGCTATTCATATCAAGGCTGTGGTTAACATTGTTAACGATGTTGTTTTCAGCAGTTTTGGTTTCAGCAGGGCTCGCTTTAAACATGCCAGCCACTTCGTCAGTATTACGATATGGCTGTATCACAGAACGGATAATATCATCGAAGTCTTGTGCGACTTTTGCCATTTTTACGTTGTCTTTTGAGCGAGTAGCGCTGTGATTGTCGCGCATCCACTGTAAAAGCCTTGGTTCTAATTTAGTAGGCCAACCAAGCCACGCGCATTGGGCGCGTACCGCAAATACCGCGCCGATATCATCGACTGCATTGAGCATTTTGCCTTTTGGTAGCTCACTCATTAATTCGGTTGCAACCTTGTCAAAAACAGGGACATAATCCATCAGCGCTTCTTTACTAAGATAACCATCAATCAGCGCCTAAAATGCTCGTGCTCTGCGCCGTACAAACCATTGGGTACTTGCAAAAAACGCGACACCTGACTGGAAAAACGCTTATCATCTAAAGCCGCCGCCACCACATCAGCATGGCGTAGTAACACCCACTCCCCTGCGTCACTTTTTATCACATCATGCGCTTGCCGTAAGTTATCGGTCAGGGCGCGCAAATCACTGTCTTTACAAATAGTGACCTCAGCAGTCGCATGAGCGGTTTTTTGATCAAATAAGTTAGATGTCATCATAAATCCTTACAGCAGGTATTCGGTTTTGTAGCGCCTCTCAATTCTCTACATGTTGAGTTTATACTGCTAGGCAGCTTTATAAACAATAACCATCATACACGCAAATCCATAAGTTTTTAATGAACAAGGAAGTAATGGATAAGGAAGTCACGCTTAAAGCTTTCTTTATTTAGATAAATGATTGACCGTCCACACCGCCGCTTCTACACGCGTGCGCAGACCCGTTTTATTGAGGATATGTTTGACATGGACTTTTACTGTCGACTCGGCAATATCTAAGTTATTGGCAATCATTTTATTACTCAGCCCTTCAGCAATCATCTGAATCACTTGCAGCTCTCGGCTGGTCAAATTACTGGCGATATCTTCGATACTGGGTGTGCGCAAGGTTTGGGCAAGTATCGAGGCAAGGTTTGGACTAATGACCAGCTCGCCGCGCAGGATTTTTCTGATATCAATGATAATCAGCTCAGGCTCCATATCCTTTAACAAGTAACCATCGACGCCCAATTTTAATGCCTCTTGGACATCCTCGCCGCTATCTGAAACCGTGAATAACACGGTCTTGGTATTGATATTTCTGGCTTTGATTTCTCGTAAAGTTTCGATACCGGTCAGTACCGGCATTTTATGATCAAGTATCACCAAATCCACGTCGTTATTTTCTAAAAATGCCAATGCTTCTTGACCGTTGCTGGCTTCGCCAACGACTTTGACATCGTCCTCAAGGCTTAGTAATTCAGAGATACCGCGGCGTAACATCGGATGGTCATCGACCAATAATAGACGCGCAGGCGACGTGCTGGTATAAACTTTAGTACTCATAACATACTCACAAATTAGAAAAAATGGTACAAAAACTCTCTTACTCAAAAAAACTGCTTAAAAAATCAAAAAATGGCAAAGTAAAAACAGTGCAAATGATAAATCTATTCTCTAAAAGGGTGATTTTATTCGATTATAAATAAGCGTCTTGGGTATACTTTTCATCAAAGAAGTTGGGCGCAAATCTAACCGTAACGATGGTACCCTGCGGTTGATTGTCTGTGACAATAAGCTCACCGCCGATGTTATGGGCGCGCTCTTTCATAATGATGAGGCCGTGGTGTTGGGTTTTATCGACACTTCCTGACATGCCAACACCATCATCGATGATACTCATAACGATATATTTATCACCGTCCTCGTACGCCAATTGAATCTCTACATTTTTTGCTTTGGCATGACGGCTGATGTTTGATAACGCCTCTCTGGCAATCTGTATCAAATCTATCTGTTCAGTGGCGCTTAAATTGAGCGTCATAATCCGATTGTGCACGGTCATATTAAAATTGCCTTTTGAGGCAAACTCACTGGCAGCATCACGCAGTGCTTCATCAAAATTATCATTATCAATAGTCAAGCGGAACGTCACCAACAAGTCTCTTAACTGCTGATAAGCGGAGCCCAGACCTATTTTTATCTGCTCAATGTTTTGATAAACAGGCGCTTGTACTGGCTCGCTACCCGCATTTTTTAGATGTCTCTCAAGAACGCTGACTTGGATTTTTAAATAAGACAACGACTGCGCCAAGGAGTCATGCAATTCTCTGGCAATGGTTGAGCGTTCTTCAAACAAAATCAGCTGATGCTCTTGCTGTCTTTGTTTGCGCAGTGATAAGGCGGTACTGATTAAATTGGTCAGCGCCACGATGAGCTCGTCATTTTGCGCATCCAACTCGGCACTGACAAACGGAAAAATATTGCCCACTTCGGTCATTTGAATACGCTGTTCTGGTGTTATATTGCTATGACTATCAGCATTATCGTCGCCATCCGTGACAAAAGAGCGATTCATGACCAGTGTCGACTTTGGACATACACGCAACTCCCCAAAGGTTTCTTGTTGATGGACGATAGGATAAGACTTGGTATGTTCGCCATTTTTAATGCCACAGCTTTCACAGCTCAGCTTTTTGCACAGCTCTTTCATTTTTTCGCCGTGCAGCACGATAGCATTTTTATTGGTGATATATTTATTTTGAATACACAAGGTAAATTCTAAATGCGGCAGCGCTTTGCTAAAGTCTGCAATCAAGTCATCGAGCTGGTATAAGCTCACTTGGCTGGTGGTCAGCGATTTTGAAAAGTCATAAAACAGTGATAGCACTTGATTGGCTTTGACCAAATGCTGGGTTTTTATTTGTACTTCACTCTCAAGCGAGCGCTGATAGGTTTCAATCGTGCCTGCCATGTCATTAAATGAGCTGCCCAATACTTCAAATTCTCGGTAGCCTTTGATGGATACGCGCGTCTGGGTCTGTCCTCGTTTAAATTGGTTATTGGCTTTAATCAATTGCTGAATGGGCAGGAATACCGATTTTTGCAAACGGCGCATGCCGATTAATACGATAATAGCGATAAGCAGCAATGAGAGGATTTGTAAGTTTTGTTGCCATGTCTGGCGCTGCTCGTTTCGGTATTGCAGCTCACCGACGAAGTCATTGACATCTTCGATATAACGCGACGAGACGCTATAAAACCCTTGCTTATCTTGCGCCAATAACGCTGGCTTTAAATCTTGATACCACTGCTCTTTTATCTCTTTAAGCTGCTCATTGATGCGCACATGTCGATTGGCGCTCGTCAGCTGATAGACCTGTAATTCTTCGAGACGATTTTCCATATCGCGGCTGAGAATATCTATCTTTTCAGCGGTCGTTTTATTGGCAAAGTCTAATGTATCCTGTTTGGCACTCTGCTCATTGGTTTTATCGCCTACGCTGTTTTGTCCAACATGTAAACTTGGACTAAAAGGATGGTCATCTGAAAAATCCGTCGCTATCTGAAAATTGAGACGGTAAGTTGCCATACGCACCGAACCTGCCACATTAATGGCCTCAGCATCCGACCTTGCCACCCATGCCAGCGCGCCACTTCCTAGCGTAGACATCACCGCTAAGGTGGCTATGATCAAAATAGCGCCCCAAGCATGCAGCGATAAAGACTGTCTGTGTTGTTTAGACCTCATGAATGGCATTCACCTAGCAAATTAGCGAAAACAGGGAGTAAATAACACTATTAAAATCGTTCATTTTAAAACCGTCGACATTCAAAACCATCCGTATTTAAAATAACAAATGCGCTTATTAATCATTAAAAAACCAAACTTTTGGTAATAATTCTATTACTACTATACCCCTTTTAGCCATCAGTATACCACTATGTATGAATACTCATTATCCCGATAACAAAGTACCGTGAGTTATCATTTTTTATAAATACTTATTTTTTATAAAGACAATAAGTGAGGAAGAGTATGGGCAATAAATACAACTTCAAAGGTGGTACGCTCATTACTGACTGGCGACCTGAAGTAGAAGAGTTTTGGCAAGGCGGCGGTAAAAAAGTCGCCACGCGAAATTTATGGATATCTATTCCATCTTTGCTATTGGCGTTTGCAGTATGGATGGTATGGAGTGCGGTCATCGTTCGCTTGCCAGAGATTGGCTTTGATTTTGATGGCGGACAGCTATTTTGGCTAGCCGCGCTACCGGGGCTGTCAGGGGCGACGCTGCGGATTTTTTATTCTTTTATGGTACCTATTTTTGGTGGACGTCGTTGGACAGCGATATCCACCTTATCTTTATTAATACCCGCGCTATGGATGGGTTTTGCGGTACAAAACCCTGATACACCATTTATTATATTTGCCATTATCGCCCTACTGTGCGGCTTTGGCGGTGGTAACTTTGCGTCGTCTATGTCCAATATTTCGTTCTTTTATCCAAAAGCCGAACAAGGTACAGCGCTTGGCCTAAACGCAGGTTTGGGTAATCTAGGCGTCTCTGTCATGCAGTTTGTGGTACCGATGATTATCTTGGTTGGTGCTTTTGGTAGCTTGGGCGGCGATCCACAAGTATCTGACAGCGGTCGATTATTTTATCTACAAAATGCAGGCTTTATTTGGGTACCCTTTATCTTGCTATTTACGGCATTGGCTTGGTTTGGCATGAACGATATCGCCACTGCTAAAGCGTCGTTCAAAGACCAATCGGTTATCTTTAAACGCAAACATAACTGGATTATGTGTATCCTTTATATGGCGACGTTTGGCTCTTTTATTGGCTTTTCTGCTGCCTTCCCGATGTTGATTAAAAACTCCTTCCCTGCTATTGACGCACTTAAATTTGCCTTTTTAGGGCCTTTGGTTGGCGCGTTATTTCGCCCATTAGGGGGCTGGATATCTGATAAAACCAGCGGCGCAAAGGTCACGTTTTGGAACTATATCGTGATGGTACTAGCGGTACTAGCGGTGATGTACTTCTTACCTAGTGAGACCAGTGACGGCAGCTTT
Organism: Psychrobacter sp. YGAH215; assembly: GCF_007280595.1. Taxonomy (NCBI): domain Bacteria; kingdom Pseudomonadati; phylum Pseudomonadota; class Gammaproteobacteria; order Moraxellales; family Moraxellaceae; genus Psychrobacter; species Psychrobacter sp. YGAH215. The sequence goes on from NZ_VKLR01000010.1 coordinate 172,754, forward strand.
GTCGGCTACTTTATCTCCTTTATGGTGCTCTTTATTACCACTGGTATCGGTAACGGCTCAACCTTTACCATGATTCCGGTTATTTTTAGAACCTTTCATGACCGCCGTGAGCCTGAAAAAGCGGGTACAGAAGAGCTGTTTGTCGAGATACGTAAAGAGTCAGCAGCAGTAGTCGGCTTTACCTCAGCGGTTGCCGCTTATGGCGCTTTCTTTGTGCCAAAAATGTTCGGCTCAGGGCTGGGTATCGATGGCACCTTTATCTCCTTAATCATCTTTTATGTCCTCTGTATTGTGTTGACATGGTGGTATTACAGCCGCCCGAATGCTGAGATTCCTTGCTAAAACGGCTGTGTTATAAGTCCTTTAAAGCGACTTTTATACAAGCAAAACTAAATCTATAAAGTGCTATTTGCCCATGTAAGTAGCACTTTTTTTATTTTAAATTTTTACTGCTCATGATTGGCTTTATTATCAGCGTCACACGCCGTCACTGAGCAGCTATTTAGCCGCCATTTTCCAGTGCTTTCATTTTTAGCAGCTACTACTAAGGTGGTAGTGCTCTGCTCATGTTAGCGGATAGTAAGGGTGCTATGGCTTACTTAAAATGACGCTATTGAAATAATATTTACGGCTTAGGTGCATATCAATATCGAATCAAGTACGACGATACCAGCATGCGGCACTCAGCTTTAGATACACCATAGGCAATAAAACAGAGGATAGCGAAATGAGCCATTTACTCGACCAATTCCGTTTTTTTAAACGTAAACAGGGCGAATTTTCCGATGGGCATGGCGAGACGCGTGATGAGTCTCGTGACTGGGAAAACGTGTATCGTAGCCGTTGGCAATACGATAAAATCGTGCGCTCAACGCATGGCGTCAACTGTACCGGTTCTTGCTCGTGGAAGATTTATGTGAAAAACGGCTTGGTGACGTGGGAAACCCAGCAAACCGACTATCCTGAAACCCGCCCTGACTTACCAAACCACGAACCACGCGGCTGCCCTCGCGGCGCAAGCTACAGCTGGTACATGTACTCAGCGAACCGTGTCAAATATCCAAAGGTACGTAAACCGCTACTAAAATTATGGCGCGAAGCCAAAGCTCAGTATCCTGATCCTGTCGATGCGTGGGGCAGTATTGTCCAAGACCCTATCAAAGCAGAACAGTACAAATCTAAGCGCGGTTTGGGTGGCTTTATCCGCTCTACATGGGCGGAGGTCAATGAAATCATCGCTGCCAGTAACGTTTATACAGCCAAAACCTTTGGGCCGGACCGTATTATTGGTTTCTCACCGATTCCTGCGATGTCGATGGTCAGCTACGCAGCAGGCAGCCGTTATCTATCGCTTATCGGCGGGGTATGTTTGTCGTTTTACGATTGGTATTGCGACTTGCCACCAGCCTCTCCTATGACTTGGGGTGAGCAGACGGATGTACCAGAGTCCGCTGATTGGTACAACTCAGATTACATCATTGCGTGGGGTTCAAACGTGCCGCAAACGCGGACGCCAGATGCGCATTTCTTTACCGAAGTACGTTATAAAGGCACGAAAACCGTCTCTATCACCCCTGACTATGCAGAAATCTCTAAGCTCACCGACTTATGGCTCAATCCTAAACAAGGTACCGATGCGGCAGTGGCGCAGGCGTTTTGTCATGTCATTATCAAAGAGTTTTATCTCAAACAGCCAAGCGATTACTTCTTAGACTACGCCAAACGTTATACCGATTTGCCGGTGCTTGTAATGCTAGAAGGTGAAGATGGCGCGCGCCGTGCGGGTCGCTACCTGCGTGCTTCTGACTTAGTCGATGACTTGGGTCAAGAAAACAATCCTGAATGGAAAACCATCGCTTTAAATAATGACGGCGAATTGGTCTCTCCGCTGGGCTCAATCGGCTACCGTTGGGGCGAAAAAGGCAAGTGGAATCTTGAGCAAAAAAACGGTACCACGGGCGAAGATATCGATCTGACGCTAACCTTAAAAGACAGCGCTGAAACTTGTGTCGTGGGCTTTGACTACTTCGGTCATGTGGATCATCCGCATTTTACCTCGGTACCAGGCGAGCCTATCCAGCAAAAAACCGTCCCTTGCAAAACCATTACCCTTGCCGATGGCAGCACCGCTATCGTAGCCACTGTATTTGATTTAACCGTTGCCAACCTTGGTGTTGACAATGGCGTCGGCGGCGAGCACGTCACCGATGATTATAACGATGCAAGCGTACCGGGCACGCCAGCTTGGCAAGAAGTGATTACCGGCCTTAGCCGTGAGCGCGTGATTCAAGTGGCTCGCGAATTTGCTGAAAACGCCCATAAGACTCATGGTAAATCGATGATTATCATCGGCGCAGGTATGAACCACTGGTATCACCTCGATATGAACTATCGCGGCGTGATTAACATGCTCATGCTTTGCGGCTGTATCGGTAAATCTGGTGGCGGCTGGGCGCACTATGTTGGTCAAGAAAAATTACGCCCTCAAACCGGCTGGTTGCCATTGGCATTTGCGCTTGATTGGCATCGTCCGCCGCGTCATATGAATGGCACGAGCTTCTTTTACAATCACAGCTCACAGTGGCGTCATGAAACCATCTCAGCTCATGAGATTCTCTCGCCAAATGCCAATAAAAAATTCTTCCCAGAGCACATGCTTGATTACAACATCCAAGCAGAGCGCGCAGGCTGGTTGCCATCAGCGCCGCAGCTCAACCGTAATCCATTGACCATAGCCGCCGCCGCAAAAGCCAGTGGTAAAGACGTAGAAGAGTATGTGGTTGACTCATTAGAAGACGGCAGCTTACGCTTTGCTTGTGAATCACCTGATAACCCGGTGAACTTCCCGCGCAATATGTTTATTTGGCGCTCAAACCTCTTGGGTTCATCAGGTAAGGGTCATGAATATATGCTTCATTACTTCTTGGGCACCAGAAACGGTCTGCTTAACGAAGAAAACCCGACGGGTCACCTGCAGCCAAAAGAAGTCGATTGGGTAGAAAAAGGCCCTACTGGCAAGCTTGATTTGGTCGTAACACTTGATTTCCGTATGTCCTCGACCTGTTTGTACTCTGATATCGTCCTGCCGACCGCAACTTGGTATGAAAAAGACGACATGAATACCTCAGACATGCACCCGTTTATTCACCCATTAACCGCCGCCACCGACCCTGCTTGGGAATCTAAATCGGATTGGGAGATTTATAAAGGCATTGCTAAGAGCTTCTCTGAGATATCAAAAGGCCATTTGGGCGTGGAAACCGACGTGGTTACTCTGCCTATGCAGCATGATAGCCCAGGCGAGCTTGCGCAGCCATTTGGTGGCACCGACTGGAAAACCGCTGGCGAAAAACCCGTTCCGGGCAAAAACTGCCCGATGATTAAAATCGTTGAGCGCGACTATCCCAATACCTATAAGAAATTCACCTCTATGGGTCCGGCTTTAGAAAAACTGGGCAATGGCTCAAAAGGTTTGAATTGGGACATGAAAACCGAGGTCAAACAACTGGGTGATTTAAACCACCGTGTCACTGAGCCGGGTATCTCTGAAGGTCGTCCTCGTCTAAATACCGCGGTGAATGCGTCTGAGATGATTTTGATGCTGGCTCCTGAAACCAATGGTCACGTCGCCGTTAAAGGCTGGGCAGCACTGTCTGAATTTACCGGTCGCGACCATACGCATTTGGCGAAATCCAGTGAGCATGAAAAGATTCGCTTTAAAGATATCGTTGCGCAGCCACGCAAAATCATCTCAAGCCCGACGTGGTCAGGTATTGAATCTGATGAAGTGAGCTATAACGCCGGTTATACCAACGTCCATGAGCTGATTCCTTGGCGTACGATTACCGGTCGTCAGCAATTTTATCAAGATCACCCTTGGATGCAGGCGTTTGGTGAGCAAATGCAGCAGTATCGTCCGCCTATCGACACCAAGACGACGGAGATTATCCAAAATACCAAGCCCAACGGTAATAAAGAGATCGTGCTGAACTTTTTAACACCGCACCAAAAATGGGGTATCCACAGTACCTACTCTGAAAACTTGCTCATGCTGACATTGAGCCGCGGCGGTCCTTGTGTGTGGTTATCAGAAGTCGATGCTGCAAAAGCCGGTATCGTCGATAACGACTGGATTGAAGTCTTTAACGCCAACGGTGCCATTACCGCGCGTGCCATCGTTAGTCAGCGCGTCAAAGAAGGCATGACCATGATGTACCACGCCCAAGAAAAACTGGTCAACATTCCCGGTTCTGAGCAAACAGGCACGCGCGGCGGTATCCATAACTCGGTCACTCGGACGATTTTGAAGCCGACCCACATGATTGGTAGCTATGCCCAGCAATCTTATGGCTTTAACTATTATGGCACCGTTGGTTGTAACCGTGATGAGTTTGTCGTGATTCGTAAAATGTCAAAAATCGATTGGCTAGAAGATAAGCCAGATGACTCATTACCGCGTCCATTACCAACCACCCTTGATGGTTAATAGCACGTTTATACATTGCTACTGATAAGTACTTATATTAATTGCTTTTATACAAAAGCTTGGAGCACACCCCATGAAAATTCGTTCACAAGTCGGCATGGTGCTTAACCTCGATAAATGTATCGGTTGTCACACCTGCTCGGTCACCTGTAAAAACGTTTGGACCAGCCGCGAAGGTATGGAGTACGCGTGGTTTAACAACGTTGAGTCAAAACCCGGTATCGGCTACCCCAAAGAGTGGGAAAACCAAACCAAATGGAAAGGCGGCTGGATACGTAATGCCAACGGCACCATCAATCCGCGCATCGGTGGTAAATTTCGAGTATTGGCCAATATCTTTGCCAACCCTGATTTGCCAGAGATCGATGATTATTACGAACCCTTTGATTTCGATTATCAGCATCTACATACCGCCCCTATCAGCAACCATCAACCTATCGCCCGCCCGCGCTCAGCCATCACTGGTAAGCGTATGCAAAAGATTGAATGGGGTCCGAACTGGGAGGAAATCTTAGGTTCAGAGTTTGAAAAACGCCGTAAAGATAAAAACTTTGACAACATTCAAGCGGAGATTTATGGCGAATACGAAAACACCTTTATGATGTATTTGCCGCGTCTGTGCGAGCATTGCTTGAACCCTACGTGCGTCGCTTCATGCCCAAGTGGCGCGATTTATAAGCGTGAAGAAGACGGTATTGTCTTGATTGACCAAGAAAAATGTCGCGGCTGGCGCATGTGTATCTCAGGCTGCCCGTACAAAAAGATTTACTACAACTGGAAATCGGGCAAATCTGAAAAATGTATCTTTTGTTATCCGCGTATTGAAGCTGGTCTGCCAACGGTTTGCTCTGAAACCTGTGTTGGCCGTATCCGCTACTTAGGCGTCCTACTTTATGATGCCGACAAAATCGCCGAAGCCGCTAGCACCCCGAATGAGCAAGACCTTTATCAAGCACAGTTGGATGTGTTCTTAGATCCTAATGATCCTGCGGTCATCGCCCAAGCACTAAAAGATGGCGTACCGCAATCGGTGATTGATTCAGCCCAGCGCTCGCCTGTTTATAAACTGGCGATGGATTGGAAACTTGCTCTGCCATTGCATCCTGAATACCGTACGCTACCGATGGTTTGGTATGTACCGCCATTATCACCGATTCAGAACGCCGCCGAAGCCGGTAAAGTTGGTATGGATGGTCTGATTCCGGATGTTGACAGCTTACGTATTCCGCTGCGCTATCTTGCCAATATGCTAACCGCAGGCGATGAAGAGCCAGTACGTTTGGCGCTAAAACGTCTACTTGCGATGCGTAGTTATAAGCGTATGCAATTGGTAGAAAAACAAGAAGTGCAAAGTATCTTGGACGATGTTGGTCTGACCAAACTGCAAGTAGAAGAGATGTATCGCTACTTGGCGATCGCCAATTACGAAGACCGTTTTGTCATCCCAACCGCGCACCGCGAAGAAGCTTTAAGTGACGCTTTTGCTGAGCGTAACGGTTGCGGCTTCACCTTTGGCGAAGGCTGTTCAGGACATTCTGACAACAGCATGTTTGGACAACGTAAAGCCAATCGCCGTGATTTCATCGATACCGTCCAAAAATGGGAGTCATAAGATGCAAACTACTCAATTTCCTAACAGTCATTCCGTGCATGAACCTATGACGCCCCCGACTATTGGTGCTTCGGATTTGATGATTCTCAAGGTGTTAAGCTTACTGATAGATTATCCAAACAATGAGCTATTTAGTGGTGATACCCTCGCCGATTGTACCGAAATTGTCGCGCGCTCGACGCTAATTAGCCCAGAAGTACGCACCCAAATCACCGAATTAATCGAAGATTTAATCGATACCGGTTGCCTTGAGGCTCAAGCGCGTTATGACGGTCTGTTTGAGCGCGGTCGTTCGCTATCGCTGTGGTTGTTTGAGCACGTACACGGCGAATCGCGTGATCGCGGTCAAGCGATGGTCGATTTGATGGGTCAATATGAAGCAGCCGGTTTTGAGATTAGTGTTAAAGAATTACCCGACTATCTGCCTTTATATCTTGAGTTTTTAGCCTATCAAGCGTCGGTGATTAATGACGATATTCAGATTCGTATGGATATTGCCGATGTTAGCCATATTATCGCCCTGCTTGCTGCTCGATTAGAAGGTCGCGGTAGCTTGTATAAAGGCTGCTTTAATGCGCTATTGCAAATCGCTGGTAAACCGCTCGATATCGTTGAAGAGTACCAAGAGCAAATCAGTAAAGAAAAGCGTGATGACAGCTTTGAAGCATTAGATAAAGAATGGGAAGAAGAAGTGGTGACGTTTTTGGATGCGCAACAAGAAGAGCGCTGCCCGTCACAAACAAGTACCCAAAATCTTGCAGCAAAAGCTGGTATAAAAAATACCTCTGCTACAAATGCGGTCGATGCTCCAGTGCACTGGGTAGATTTTAAAACCAACCAACCGGTTAAATCATAATAAGGAGAAAGGACATGAATATCGCAGATCCTAGTGTGCAGTCTTTAGCCAACTTAAACTGGCTACAAATTTTCCTTTTTGGCGTTTATCCGTATGTGGCATTGACCATCGCTATTATTGGTACTTGGGTACGTTTTGATTTATCTCAGTATTCATGGAAGACAGGCTCAACACAGATGCTCAGAAGCAAAAACATGCGCCTTGCCAGCAACTTATTCCACGTTGGCATTATCGTGGTCTTGCTGGGTCATTTATTTGGCATGTTGACACCGCATTTTCTTTATGACAGATTTATCAGCGCCGGACATAAGCAGATATTAGCGGTGGTGGTCGGTGGTATCGCAGGGGTGTTTTGTTGGTTTGGCTTAGTCATGCTCATGTGGCGACGCTTTACCGATGACCGTATCTCAAACACCTCATCGTTCTCAGACAAGCTGGTACTGGTGCTGTTATTTATCCAGCTGAACTTAGGTCTGCTGTCCATCTTTACGTCAGTGAAGCACTTAGATGGCTATACCATGATGAATTTGGCCGGCTGGGCACAAGACATTACCATTTTAAGACCTTGGCAGGCAGCGGCGCGTATCGAGCAAACCGACTTGATTTATCAGCTGCATATGGCGCTCGGTATTACACTGATTGCGATATTCCCGTTCACACGGCTTATCCATATTATCAGTGCGCCAATCTGGTATTTCGGTCGCCGTTATCAGATTGTGAGAGAGAAACGTTCGCAATAGAAATAGCCACAATAGTGATACAGCATTCAAGTTTAGATAAAGCTACGATACCATAAGATTCATTTCTAATGAATCTTATGGTAAAATCTTAACTATTAGACCGCTAAACGCTCAAATCCCAGCGTTTTTTAAAGCAGTTTAATGAAGGTTATTACGCTCATGCATTGAGCTAACGCTTCTAAACTTATCACTGTGTAAATCACTAAAGGATCCACCATGGCGTCACCAAAAACACTAGAGATCGTAAAAGCAACTGTTCCTGTACTTGAAGAACATGGCACAGCAATTACGACCGTCTTTTATAAAAACATGTTCAACCAACATCCTGAACTCTTAGATATCTTTAACGAAACCAACCAAAAACTAGGTCGCCAGCAGACTGCACTGGCTATGACGGTTTTGGCCGCAGCAAAGCACTTGGATAAATTGGCTGTACTACTACCACAAGTCACGCAAATCAGCCATAAACACTGCGCCTTACAAATTTTGCCAGAGCACTACCCGATTGTTGGTCATCACTTAATAGGCGCTATCAAAGAAGTATTGGGCGAAGCCGCCAACGATGACATCATCGATGCGTGGACTGAAGCCTATGATGAAATTGCTGATGTCTTTATTCAGCTAGAAAAAACCATGTATGAGCAAGAAATGTGGGAAGGCTTTGCACCGTTTAAAATCACTGAAAAAGTAGAAGCCGCGACAGATATCGCCGCCTTTACTGTCGTTCCCGCAAACGACGATATCGATTTAAGCAAATTAAGCCTGAGCGCCGGTCAATACATCACGGTCAAAGCCGACCCAGAAAACAGCGACCATCTTGCTCTACGTCATTATTCTTTATACTCAGCCACGAGCGATAAAGGTATCCAATTTGCTGTTAGACGCGACAACCGTAATGAGCATTATGGCTTGGTATCAAACCACTTACATGATCACTTAGACGTTGGTGATACGATCTTATTATCTGCCCCAGCTGGTGATTTTGAGCTTAACCAAGACTTAATTCAGCAAAATGATATTCCGTTGGTACTGGTGAGCGCAGGCGTTGGTGTCACCCCGATTTTGTCGATGTTAGAGGCGCAAGTCACCGCCAATCCAAAACGTCCTATCGTTTGGGTTTATGCTTGTCAGAATAAAGAGCATCATGCCTTTGATAGTAAAGTTAATGAATTACTTGCCGCCGCCGACAACGTAGAAAAGCACATTTTTTACTTTGAATCTGGGCAAATCCTAGATGAAGCATGGCTTGCTAACTTACCAAAGCCTGCTGATATTTATGTCTGTGGTTCTATGATGTTTATGGAAAGCATCATCGATGGTCTAATGGCCTTAGACCATGGCGTTGATAGCGTTCATTATGAGCCGTTTGGCCCTAAAATGAGCCTAGAGCTGGCTTAAATGATCCATTTAATAAAGTATTGAGGGTGCGAAAAATACGCTCGATACTTTGTTAAAGAAATATAAAGTCAGTGAGCAATTGCCATTAGAGTCACCTTTAAACGCTTCATTAGTGAGTAAATATTTAAAGGTGGCTCTATTTTTTTGTTTATACCTTTATAAATAGTCTTAATACTTATGGTTTTTATAAAGCTTGTTTTAAAGATAATCGTTATTAGCCATATTTTTTACAGTAACATGATATCGTATTTTAAAATTTCTATTACCAAAATCCTTAGTGGAGTAACGCCATGACTGTCAGTACTTATAATCCAGCCGACCATGCAAATTATCAACACGCTCATGGGCATGGCAGTCACGACCATGACCATCATAGTCATAGCCATGCTCCGACGGGTCGCGGTGATGATATCTTGCGGGTTATGCCAACCTTAAATGATTTGCAAAAACCGCATTCTGACCAAGAGTTTATCGAAAAAGCCATGGCAGAAGAACGCAGCAACCATAAAAATCTGATTGCCTCTAGCCGTGATGAATTGCCATCGGTGACCGTCAATGGTGTGATGATAGATAGAACCGCGATTGCCCAAGAGCTGCAATACCACCCTGCCCCCAATAAAGAAGATGCGGTGTTTCTAGCGACGCAAGCCTTGGTGGTGCGTGAACTCTTGCGCCTTGCCGTTTTAGATGAGCCAAGCCTTGGCGAGACAGCATGGCTTGACGATGAAGAAAAAGCCATCTCTGACTTAATAGAAAAAAACGTGCAAGCAACGATGCCCGATATGGCAACCTGCGAGCGCTATTATAAGCAGAATATCACTGACTTTAAGACCGACCCTATTATGAATGTCCGTCATATTTTGTTGGCATGTCCGCCAGAAGACGGCGATGAACGATTAAAACTTAAAAAAACCGCCTACGAATTTATCGAACAAATCAAAGATAATGCCAACCCCGATGCCGAGTTTATCCAACTGGCGCGCCAGCATTCCGCTTGCCCATCAAAAGAGCAAGGCGGCGAGCTTGGCATTATTAATAAAGGTCAGACTGTACCAGAATTTGAAGGCGCGTTATTTAAAATGGATGCAGGACTGGCGCCAAGCCCTATCGAGAGCCGTTACGGTTTTCATGTTGTCGACGTGCTAACCAAAGAGCCTGGCATTCAGATGACTTATGAGCAAGTCAGCCCTGCGATTCATAATAAGCTGAGCCAACAAGCCTTTCACCAATCCTTGTGCGATTACTTATTTACCTTAGCAAACGATGCCGATATCGAAGGTATCGAGATGTCGCTTGAACAAGAAAACATATTCCGCGGCTAAACAATCTATTTTCATTCAATTAATTTTCATATGTAAAAGCCGCATTGATGATAGGTAGTGATGATATAAAATAGCTCGTATGGTATAACGTATCTTGTTAGGTTATACCATCTCGATAGCTAGATGACTTTAGCCGTTGTATAAGCTAAATAGCTATCTCAGTTCAATACCAGTTCAATATATATAAATAAAATAAGTAGGGATTTATGATTACTGTCGCAGGGCTTACCGCAAAAATAACGCAGCGTATAGAAACGTATAACAATGACGATTTTCCGCTCCTCAAAAGAGATATCGTAAGCTATGATCTATTAGACAGTCGCAATCATATCTTGGCAACGGATATCGTCTCGCCGTTTGCTGTCCCTAGACAAAATCTGTCGGCGATGGATGGTTATGCGTTGGCACAAGGCAGTACGCTTGACGCCGAAAGCACGATTGCGATCGTCGGTGAGTCGCAAGCGGGCAGTCCTTATCGTGGTGACATTGTCGCAGGACAAGGGGTGCGCATCTTTACGGGTGCCGTCGTTCCTGACAGCTGCGATACGGTCGTCATGCAAGAAAACACCAATTTTGCCGCTATAAAAGACCATATTGATAAATCAAAGCCTTATGATATGACGCTTAGCAAAGCTGCTAAGGCCAATGACAATATCCGCAAGCAAGGCGAAGAGATTGAAGCTAAGGATGTGGTATTACAAAAAGGTAAACGCTTAAATCCTACTGATATCAGCCTATTAGCGAATTTAGGCTTTGATAAGGTCGATGTTTATCAGCCTTTAATCGTTGGTGTACTCGCAACGGGCGATGAATTGGTGGCGATTGGCAATGAGCTAACCAGCCTAGCGCAAATCTATAATTCCAACACCCCGACGCTAAAAACCTTACTCTCAAGCTTACCCGTCACTGTCCGCGATTATGGCATCATTGCTGATGATTTAGATAAAACCACCGCTGCCGTAGCCCAAGCGATGCAAGAGTGCGACGTCCTTATCTCTACCGCTGGCGTATCGGTTGGTGACTATGACTTTTTAACCACCGTCATTGAGCAGCTAGGGCAGATTAATCATTATAAAGTCGCCATGAAACCCGGCAAACCGTTTGTCTTTGGCGAGCTGACGCAAAATCTTGCCAAGCCGGTACTATACTTTGGTTTACCCGGCAATCCCCTATCAACTGTCGTTGGCAGCTTACAATTTGTCATTCCCGCTTTGTGGCAAATGGCAGGCGCTGCACCACAAGAGCGACCCATGCAGCTTAGCCTGACCGCTACCCTTAAAAACGATATCAAAAAATCAGCCGGACGGATGGACTTTCAAAGGGGCATTATGTCGCAGAATGCAGCTGGTGAGTTTGAAGTAGAAAGCTTTAGCAAGCAGCAATCGCACCGTATCAAACAGCTGAGCCACGCCAATTGCTTTATTGTCTTGGCGCAAGATTCTGGCAATGTAGCCGCTGGCGAGCAAGTATTGGTTCAGCCTTTTCCTTGGTTATATAGCTAAACGCTGTGTTATTAATAAGGACTGCACTATTAATCCTTACATAGCGGATTAATGGTTACATAGTTAATAACTCTTTATGCCATTAATCGTGAGAAACTGAGGGTTTACTATCAAGTGCTATCTACTACTTTGGTGGTAGTTTTTAGCTCACTTACGGTGAATGGTTATTTGCGCGCAAGCTGTCATAATTAACTATAAATGGAATTTCCCACTCACAACCTGAGGCAACGCCTAAAAGTACACACTATACTTAATATTAATGGTAATCATCTATGAACCATCTTGCCCCCAACGCAGGCAATGTGCAATTGTACTCGCCTGCCGCTGCACCTGCTATTTTTGACGGTGACTTATCGTCGAAAACGGCTCTCTCGTCGACGTATTCTCCGGTCACGCTCTCTCAACCATTAACCGATGGTTTCGCACGACGTCTTACCTATTTGCGTTTATCGATTACTGATTTCTGTAATTTTCGCTGTGAATATTGCCTGCCAGATGGCTATCAAGGCAAACCCCCACAAAACGAGCTCAGCGTCACTGAAATTGCTACCTTAATCCGCGGCTTTGCCCAAGTTGGCACCAAAAAAGTCAGGATTACCGGCGGTGAACCTTCTATACGCCGTGACGTGGTAGACATTATTAAAACCATCAAAAACACCGAAGGTATTGAAACGGTTGCTATGACCAGCAATGGCTATAAACTTGGCAAGCATTTGGCTAACTGGCAAGGGGCTGGACTGAATCAAATCAATATCAGTATGGACAGCTTCGATGCCGCTACTTTTCATAAGATGACAGGCTTCGATATGTTGCCACAGCTGTTGGCTGATATGGATACTTTACTTGCAACTACAGATATTAAGCTAAAAATAAACAGTATTTTAATGGCAGAAACCGCCTTTGAAAATCTGATGAATGCGATCGACTATGTCAAAGACAGAGCGGTCACCTATCGCTTTATCGAATTTATGCAAACCAGCGACAACAGCGATTTGTTTTTTGCCCAGCACGCACAGTCTGACATCATCACCAATTATCTAATCAAACATGGCTGGCAAACCCATGTCCGTGGCAGCAATGACGGTCCAGCGATAGAGTATAGCCATCCAGATTATAAAGGTCGTATCGGCATGATTGCTCCTTATGCTGCCCATTTTTGTGACAGCTGCAATCGTTTACGGGTTAGTAGCCAAGGTAAGGTGCATCTGTGTCTATTCGACCAAGGTAATTACGATATTCGTCCGTATCTCGAGCAAGACGATGTTGCAGGGCTTGTGAATACCCTGCACAGCTTTATGCCGATTAAACCTGAGCATCATCACCTTCACGAATCAAACAGCGGCATGATGAATAACTTGTCGATGATTGGCGGTTAGAATCAAAAATATACTAATAATCAAATTTTTCATTTTTTATCACAAGCGTATTTATTAAGGAACATTCATGAGTAAGCTGCAAGCACCCTTTACCCCGCTTAATATCGCCATCTTAACGGTTTCTGACAGTCGTACTCTTGCAGAAGATACTTCAGGGCAATATTTGGTCGATCAACTGACCGCAGCAGGGCACCAGCTGGCAGATCGTCAGCTGATTATTGATGATATTTATAAAATCAGAGCCGTTATCAGCGGTTGGATTGCCGACCCAGATGTGCACGCTATTATTACCACGGGCGGTACTGGTTTTTATATCCGCGACAGTATGCCAGAAGCGGTTGGCGTATTATTTGATAAATCAGTCGATGGCTTTGGCGAAATGTTCCGCTTAATCTCAAAAGACGATATCGGCATGTCTACCATCCAATCTCGCGCCGTGGCTGGTATGGCAAACGGTACGGGTATCTTCTGCCTGCCCGGTTCATCAGGTGCTTGCCGCACTGCGTGGGAAGGTATCTTACAAGAGCAGCTCGATAGCCGCACGCGTCCTTGTAACTTTGTGCCGCACTTTATGCGCACCAATCCAGGTCACGATTGATTGATGCTGGAAGTTGCAGACAGCTTAATCAAAGATGATGAACTCAGCCGCTTAGCAGGTATTGTTATTTTAGCGGGCGGCGCCTCCAAACGTATGGGGTCGCCAAAAGCTGAGCTTATCTTGCCAACGGGTGAGCGTTTGCTTGATTATCATGTCAGACAAGCGCTTGAATTAAGTGCTGCGATGACGAGCGATCTACCTATTATGATTGCGGATAATGGGCGTGGTTTTAGCGTCCATGCAGACTTAATGAAGAAAGATCTGCAGTCGTCAATTTTTCATATTGGAGATTATCTTTCTAGTAATGATAACAAACAAATTGAAACCGGCGGCGCATTGGTAGCGATTGAGGCAGTGCTGCAATCATTAAAGCATTTGGCAAATTCAAAGCAATTAACGAAAGAGGCAAACTGGCAACAATCTTGGCTGCTGGTCATTAGCTGTGATAGCCTGATTCCTATCAGCGATTTATGGCAAAAACTGCAACCTTATATCACGCAGGCTGACGGCAAGTCTGTCATTTGTCTAACCGATGACAGCCACTTATATCCATTGTTAGGTTTATATCGTTTAAGTATTGAGCCTGAGTTAAAGCAGTATATTGACAATGGACAGCGGCAGGTCATGAAATTTATTAAGCCGATTGTGCAGCCTGTTCCCTTTACCCAAGCATGGCAAGCGTTAACCAATTTTAATACGCCTAAAGATTTTGCCCGTGCTTGTTTGGCTTTAAACGTCTCATGAACCAAGCGACTTATAAAAAAGTTTATTGAAAAAAAACCGACCGTTTAAGAGAAATTTGTTTTCTAAGAGAAATAAAGAATGAATAGTGACAATCCAAAAACCAATAATCAACCAAGCAATCAGTCTGGTTTATCGCATTTAGATAGCGACGGTGATATCACCATGGTTGATGTGAGTGGCAAGACAGCCAGTACCAGAGAAGCGTATGCAAGCGGACAAGTGGTTTTTCCTGCGGACATCTATACGCAAATCAAAGCCGCGGACGGTATGACCAAAAAAGGCAGCATTACTCAAACGGCTCATATTGCTGGTATCATGGCAGCCAAACGTACCCATGACCTCATTCCACTTTGTCACCCCTTGCCCTTGGATAAAATTGGTCTAAGCTTTGCATACGATGATGTCCACCATAGTATTACCGTCACCGCCACGGTGAAAGTCACCCATAAAACTGGAGTAGAAATGGAAGCGTTAACCGCCGTTAGCGTCGCCTGCTTGACCATTTATGATATGACCAAAGCCATCTCGCATGACATTGTGATTGATAATATCCATCTTATGAAAAAAACCGGCGGTAAATCCGATTATCAGCATAAGTAAGAATGATTTAAAAAAATAAAGTTCTGAAAAGCCTACCGTTAGACAGTGAATAAGCAGTTTATCAATAAGGGAGATTGCTATGAGCACCTTAGTAGAAAGCAATACAGACTCTAAATTAGAAACCATGATGAATATTAACGTCTTATATTTTGCCAGCTTAGCCGATGAAGCCAATTGCCATGAAGAAAAAATCACGGTGCCACAGTCGACTTCATTGACCGAACTCTATGAGCAGCTGCGCCAAAAGCATCTTTTTAGCCGTCCGCAGTCGGAGCTACGCGTGGCGGTAAATGACTATTTTGCCAAGTGGACGGATGAGATTTATGACGGCGATAGCGTGGTTTTTATCACGCCAGTGGCTGGTGGTTAATTTAACATAGCTTTTTATTAACCTACTTATTTATCCTTTTTTATAAATTCACTTTTTATGAGCGCCGTGACTTTACGCGATGCTTAAAGTTAAAAATCTCGTTATACAATATTGTTAAATAATAGGCAGAAAAAATGACAGACAACGTACATGGGCAATCTATGAGTATCAAACGTAGCATCGATGAAGCGTACCTCATCGCTGAACGTGATGGTTTTGCGCTGTTAGATACCGATATTGACGAAAGTCGCCTTAAAAAGACGCTCGATAATGACAGCTGCGGCGCCTTTGTCTGCTTTGAAGGCCGCGTACGCAATCATAATAATGCCACGAGTGTTAATCGTCTAACCTACTATGGCTATGAAGATTTGGCCATCAATCAAGGCCGAGCCATCATTGAAGAAGCCAAAAAGCGTTTTGAGATTCTCGATGCCATTGCTATCCATCGCATTGGCGCGCTAGAGATCGGCGATGTGGCAGTTTGGGTTGGTGTGGTTTCTGCCCATCGCTACCCTGCTTTTGACGCTTGCCGCTGGATATTAGATACAATTAAAGCCGATATTCCGGTGTGGAAACAGGAATACTATCAAGATGATTCTTCAAAATGGCTGAGCAATAATGGCTAATTAACGGTTAATTAATGATGACTCACTCAATAACATTGATGAAAAATAGGTAGTCATGATATGCACATCGTTTAGAAAATAATTGAGCCAATAACGATAAAAAACTGATGTATACTGCAAAATTATTCATTTTTACTGAGTATTGTTCTTTTTTAAAGTAGAGGATGTAGGTTATGCTATCAAAACCATCAAATGCTCAGCATTACCCCATTACCAATTTGTCTTATTTAAAACGGTTTAAATCGATAGCAACATTGGGCGCATCTGCGTGCTTGGCCTTAATACTCAGCGCTTGTAGCCAAGAAAACAGCCCTAATGAAACCGCAGTGGTTACAGAAAACGCACCACAGACCACTCAACCTAGTGACGCCATTCGTATTGCTGCCGCCGCCAATTTATCAGACGTATTGCCTGAAATCATCGAAGGCTATAAAAAAGATAAGAACCTGCCAAATCAAGAGATCGAAGTTACCTTTGCTTCTTCAGGTAAACTATATTCGCAAATCACTGCCGGCGCACCTTACGATATTTTTTTAGCCGCCAACCAAGAGTTCCCCGCTAAATTGGTCGATGAGATGTTTAAAGGTGACAGCAGCCATACGCCGTTTACCTATACTCAAGGCCAACTCTCCATTTATAGCGCGACCAAGCCGGTTGATAGCTTGAATCAGAGTACACTGACGGAGCTATTAAAGCGTGATGACAAGACGAAAATTACTATTGCCAACCCTGAGCTTGCGCCTTATGGCGAATCTGCCAAGGCTTATTTACAAGCACAAAACCTTTACGACTCTCTAACGGCACAAAAGCGCATCATTCAGGCGGAAAATATTGGCCAAGCTTTTCAATATGCCCATACGGGTAATGTCGATTATGGTTTTGTGGCTCAGTCGCAAGTGACCGCCACCAAAGCGACGCCCGAGCAATTTTATATTTTACCAGCCGACTCTTATCCTGCTATCCTGCAGGACGGTATCGTTATTACCGATATCGCTAGCGCAGCAGATTTTACCGATTATCTGCGCTCGCCTGCTGGACAGGCTTATTTTGCTAAAGCAGGTTATTTGGCTGTTAAGTAGCTTGTTTGTAGCAATCTATCGAGAGAATAAGTACGGCTTAGGTTTGCTCAAGTGAATACTTTAGCCCTTTGATAAGCTTGCCTGCGTGAAATAAGTGAAATGTGACATAAGTGACACGTTATCAAGGCAAGCGATCTATAAATAAAGTAGCAGCATAAATAATGTCCTATCAGCGGCGCACTGGATAAAAGGTAGATAGATAATCACGCTATGATGTCCCAGTTTCTTATCTCAGACATGCTGCTGCCGGTATGGGTAAGCATCAAGCTTGCCAGCATTACCACCCTTTGCTTATTGTTATTTGCAACGCCACTCGCCTATTGGCTTGCCAAGCCTAGCCGCGGAAATGTCGCTGGGCGTATAAAGATTCTATTGATGGGCATTATTGCGATGCCGCTTGTTTTACCGCCTACCGTCATTGGTTTTTATTTATTATTACTGCTAAGCCCGAGCGTCGGTATTGGACAATGGCTTATCGAGCATAATATTAGCCCTTTGGTTTTTACCTTTGAAGGGCTGGTGATTGGCTCCATCATCTACTCCCTGCCTTTTTATATTCAGCCTGTCTACGCTCAGTTTTTGCGTATTCCCCAAAGCGTGATGGAAGTGGCAAGCTTATTAGAGCCTAGCCGTCTTAGACGTTTTATAAAAATTGTCCTACCGCAAGCGCGCATTGGCATCATTCTAGGAGGCTTAATCAGTTTTGCGCATACCATTGGCGAATTTGGCGTGGTACTGATGATAGGTGGCAGCATTTCAGGTGAGACCAAGGTTGTCTCTATTGCGATATATGAGCAAGTAGAGGCGCTAAATTATGAAGCAGCGCACCTGATGTCGGGGATTCTTATTATTATGGGGGTTATTATGGTGGCGCTGATTGCTGCTGTCAGTCGGCTTAATCAGCGCCCATAAGCACTTGTTTTATAAACCAATAACAAGTCAAATTTCTTTCTTTAAGCAATCAAACTTCTGGCTTACGGCTTTTTTTCGCCAAATCCAAATCGTTGGCATAAGCAAATAAAGCCGGCGCACCACCAGTATGCCAGAATAAAACGCTGTCAGTTTCTTTGATTTTTCCCGTACGAATCATATCGATAAGCCCGCCCATCGCGCGACCAGTATAAACAGGGTCGACCAATATCCCTTCTGTTTGCGCCGTTAAAGCAATCGCCTCATTTTCTAATGCGCCCACTACGCCATAGCCTGCGCCAACATAATCAGAGTTAAGAATCAAATCTGACTCGGTAAATTCATAATCTGTCTTGATTAATTTTGCCGTATTATTAGCAAGCGCCAAAGTATATTGATCAAAGGCGACTTTATCGGTTTCGCCTTTATCAATATTAATACCGACGATTTGATAAGGTGAGTTAAAGATTTTGTTGCCAAGCATTAGGCCTGCTTGCGTGCCGCCAGAGCTTGAGGCAAACACGATGTGGGTCAAGGAGAAGCCCATGCTTTGACGCTGCGATTCTAGCTCTTTAAACGCCTCTACAAAGGCTAACGCCCCAAGCTCGCTTGAACCACCGTACGGCACCACGTAGACGTTTTTACCTTGGTAGGTTAATTGCTCAACGATGCTAGGAATGTCCTCGCCTTTGCGATGATTGCCTGCCCAGTGGATATGGCAACCAAACAGCTTATCTAGCAAGAGATTCCCATTTGCCTGCGCCGGCTCTTCACCGCCTAACACTAAATGACACTCTAGTCCTAAGCTTGCCGCCGCCGCTGCCGTCTGACGGCAATGGTTTGACTGTATCGCGCCCGCAGTGATGATGGTATCAGCACCTTTGGCAAGCGCGTCACCGAGGATAAATTCAAGCTTACGAGTTTTGTTGCCACCCAATGCCAGCCCCGTATTGTCATCTCTTTTCATATAGATTTTGGGACCGCCCAAGGCTGCACTCAATCGTTTCAGCTCAACCAGAGGGGTTGGAAAAAAGCCTAGCAGCTCTCTAGGTATGTGGTTATATTCCATGTTATTTTCTATCCCTATTATCAATAGCCATGTAGAAATTATCTGTTAGCACAGCATACAATAGAAATATAAGTCACGCCGCTACTATTTAAAACGAGCAGACACAAAAAAACCCCAAACAATCTAATGTTTGAGGCGAAACTTGCTTAGACTTAACAGTCTAAATTCGTTTTCTAATACTACAGAAAATGGCGCAGCGGACGGGACTCGAACCCGCGACCCCCGGCGTGACAGGCCGGTATTCTAACCAACTGAACTACCGCTGCTTAGGTCGTCTTTAGCATGTCGTCTTCTAAAAGACCCACTCGCTAAATGAGTGGTGGGTGATGACGGATTCGAACCGCCGACATTCTGCGTGTAAGGCAGACGCTCTACCAACTGAGCTAATCACCCTTGCTGTGGGTGTGTATTATATAGATTTACACATGGCTGTCAAACCCTATTTGCCTTTTTCTTGCGTATTTTTTCCTAATTTAGCGGCAATTTATGCAAACCTATGTTTTTATTGGCTTTATATTTTATATAAAACCAATAATTTCTCTAGCTTATTATTTATTTGGCCGCCAATGCTTGTTCGATATCTGCTTTTAAGGCATCAGGCTTGGTGGTTGGCGCATAACGGTCAATCACTTTCCCATCGGTGCCAATTAAAAACTTAGTAAAATTCCATTTGATACCATCTGTCAGCAGCCCGCCTTTTTGGTCTTTAAGCCAATCAAAAATCGGATGGGCGTCTTTACCATTGACATCAATTTTTGCCATCATTGGAAAGCTGACGCCGTAATTTTTTTGGCAAAACGCGCCAATCTCCTCGTTAGTACCGGGGTCTTGCGCGCCAAACTGATTACAAGGAAAGCCAATCACCACCAATCCTTGCTCTTTATATTGTTGATACAGCGCCTCTAGGCCTTCAAACTGTGGCGTAAAGCCACATTTGCTGGCGGTATTGACGATTAATAATACTTGCCTTTTTGACATACTCCCGCCACTTTCGACAAGCTCAAGCGGGGGATTCTAAAAGCAAAAGCTTTTAGGCGACTTTCTCACGACCGTCGCAAGTTTTCTGTTTCAACGGGCGACCTTTACCGCATCCTCCCTCCGCAGACAAAACGGCATGTCCTGCCGCAAGAATATTTTTAGCTGCATTCACATCAGCATTTGCTTTATGCCCGCATTTGACGCACTCAAATTTAGCCTGAGTTTGTCTATTCTCTTTGGTAATATGCTGACATTGGGAGCAGGTTTGGCTGGTGTAGCGTGGGTTTACTTTAATGAGCACCCCGCCTTGCCAGTGCTGCTTGTACTCAAGCATATCAATCATCATGCCCCAGCCTTGATCCAAAATGGATTTATTCAATCCTGACTTGGCTTTGACGTTACGCCCTTTGTTTTCTAACGTACCACTTGCAGACTTCGACATATTGGCTACTTTTAAGTCCTCACAAGCAATCATGGCGTGGTTTTTGCTGATCGCGGTGGTGATTTTATGCAAGTAATCATGGCGAATATTGGCGATGTGATGGTGTAATTTTTGAATCTTACGGTTCTGCTTTTTCCAGTTTTGACTGAATAAGACTTTTCTACTTAATTGGCGCTGTAATGCGGCCAGTTTAATTTGATTGGCTTTAAAGCTATTTTTGGGTTTGATGTGCTGACCGTCTGAGGTAGTAATGAGTTTAGTGACACCTAAATCAATACCTATGGCGCTTGTAGAGGGGTGAATTGGGTTTTGATCCAGTGCTCGCTCACACCCAAAAGACACGTACCAGTGCCCTGATTTCTTGCTGATGGTGATGTTTTTAATGGTGCCGATGATGTCTTGCGATTTTCTAAACTTCACAAAGCCAATACCGCTAGGTAGTTTGATGCGATTGCCTTCAATACGGCAATACTTATCAAACTGAACAAGCCTGATTGAGTCGCAGCCATCGGATTTACGTTTAAATCTTGGCATCAGTTGTCGTAGTTGAATCTCTGTGCCATCGCTTAGCTTAAAGAACTTGGGTTTTCGGAGCTTCTTTTTATTTTCTTTGAGCCTAGCATGAACTTTAGGGTCGAAAAATCGTGACCAAGCAGAGGCGAGATCACGTACTTTTTGTTGTAAGGACACGGCATTGGCATGGGTTCTTAAGAAGTCAAAATCAGGATTGTTCTTTAGATCCATGATTTTATTAACCAAGTTGGTGGCATTAATAAATTCATTTTTGGCAAACATCTCAAATGAGATCGCTAGTATTTGATTCCAAACAAAACGTGCAGAGCCGACAAGACTATTTAGAATAATCTGTTGCTCTGCATTAGGCTCAAGCCTAAATTTATACGCTTTGTTGATTTTCATGGAATAGTCTTGGCGAGTTTATTAATATAACGCCAATCTCAACTTATCGTAGGCTTTTGATTTTTATAGAATTTAAAATTCTAATTGTTTTAACTGAAATTTTAAAAACTAAGTAAACCAATACCTTAGAAAAATAAGTTGAGAGTGGGGTTAATATAACAATACTTAATAAGTATATCAAATTCACGGTCAGGATGTGTAAATAAACAGTAACAATGAGGCGAAATTCACCTCCACCCTAATGTCGGATGGAGTCCTCTTTCGCGGTTTGATAGATATTATTACTAACTTCTACCAATAAGGGCAATCACTGCTTTCAGTGACTGCCCTTATTTTAACCCCAATTCGGGATAAGCGCTCAAAAAAAAGATAAAAAAGAAGTCCAAAGTTGCTAAAGTGAGTTTACCAAGACAAACTTCACAACAAGGACTTCTTACATGGACAACCTAACCGAACTATACTGCCATATTGACGACTTTTATCAGCAATTCAAACCTGAGTTTGACGCTCATTTAATCGCAACGGGCCGTCAACGGCTAAGAGCATGCCAGATAAGTGTAGCAGAGATGATGACCATCTTGGTACTGTTTCATCAACTGCGTTATCGACCGTTTAAGTCTTTTTACTACCATCACATGCTTGGCATGATGAAACGGGAGTTTCCAAACCTGCCGAGCTACTCGCGATTTATAGAGCTTGTGCCGCGCAGTATCATGCCACTGTGCAGCTACTTGCAAAGCATGATGGGCGACTGTACGGGTATCAGCTATATTGATTCAACCAAGATAGCAGTTTGTCATAACAAGCGTATCTACCGTCATAAAGTCTTTGAAGGACTTGCAACCCGAGGCAAAAGCAGCATGGGCTGGTTCTATGGCTTTAAGCTGCACGCCATTATCAATCATAAAGGTGAGCTGGTCTCCGTCAAAGTCACTGCGGGCAATACGGATGATAGAGTGCCTGTTAAGGATATGGCAACGTCTGTGTTTGGCAAGGTGTTTGGGGATAGAGGTTATATCAGTAAAGCCCTAAACGAGTGGCTCACAAAACACAGTGATACCACGTTGATAACCAAACTTCGGCGTAATATGAAACCCCAATTACTTGAGCCTATGGATGAGGCACTACTCAATCATCGCTCTTTGGTTGAAACGGTGTTTGGAGAGCTTAAAAACTTGTGCCAAATCGAACACTCACGCCATCGTAGTGTCACGGGGTTTATCACAAACTTGCTGTCGGGTTTGATTGCTTATTGCTGGTTTCCCTATAAACCCACCATCAAAAACATGCCTCAGCAGGGACAGGTAGCGACATTGTAAATAGTATCAATGAGTTACAATGTGGCTTATCCCGAACTGGGGTTAATAATCTAAAGTCGGTCACAAGCCGGCGCATGAGAGCTAACTTCATTGACTTAAGGGCGGCTTATAATAAGCCTGTTTTGTGGTCACGCTCTTACTTTGCCGGCTCATGTGGCGGAGCGCCGTTGGAGATTATTAAGCAATACATTCAAAATCAGCAGAGTTAGGCTATACGAAATTCACCTCCACCCTAGCGTCGGGTGGAGTCCTCTTTCGTTAGATTGATAGTCAGCAAAGGCTTGCGAGGTGCCGTCCATACATTCAGCGGTAAAATCGTAAATAGTGCTCATGATTCATCCTTAAATTGATTGTTTTATTATTTTTACTATTAACATGCGTACTGATAAGAAAAAAGGAAGCACTGCGTACTTCCCTTTTATCATGCCAACTTTGGCTAAAACATTAATTATATTAATACTTATTATTCAGCTTTATCCAAATCGATAGACACTGAGTTGATACAGTAGCGCATACCGGTGGTCTCACGTGGACCATCAGGGAATACGTGTCCCAAATGCGCGCCGCAATTGCTACACGTCACTTCGGTACGGCGCATGCCAAGTGAATTGTCTTCGTGCTCATCGATAGCGCTATTATCGATACTCTGATCGAAGCTTGGCCAGCCGCAACCGGCGTCAAACTTATTGTCCGACTCAAACAAGCTGGCACCGCAGCCTTTACAGCGGTAGATACCTTTATCATTGACGTCGTTATAAACGCCAGTAAATGGGCGCTCTGTGCCCTTCTCGCGCATGACGTGATACTCATCGGCAGTGAGGCGCGCTTTCCAATCTGCGTCGGTCAATTGGCTGATTTCTTCTTTGCTTAATTGATTGTCTTGCATCTTTTATCCTTATTAAATGATTGGTTATCTCATTTGCGGTGTGTCAGTTACTGACCAATTTATCGTACGTTTTTATAAAAACGCTAGGCTTTATCTGCTGCTGATTGTCTGACTATTCAAGGTAGTGACTATAAAAGTCCTCAATCTAGCAGTGTAAAGTTTCAGGTTTAAAGAAATAACATTAGAGATAGAAAGATAAAATATAGCAAATTACGCTGCCGCCTCAATCATTAAAGTTGTAATTTTATTAAACGAGCATTTGGCTCATTTTTTCATTGTTGAAAAATCACAATAGATTGCAAGTTACTCTTGCATTAAATATCAACTTTATAAAAATTCTGTCTTTAGGCTTGCATTAATAAAGTGTATGCAATAATATCTTGCATTAGGAATAGATTATCTTTAATAAAAGGCTTAAACAACAATGGCTGATAGCGAATTTTCCCAAACTTCTCAAAGCACGCAAGCCGAACGACTGGTACAGCTGCGCCGCGATAAAGGCATGACCGCCGAGCAATTGGCGCAGGCGATGACGGCAGCAGGTGCCAAGGTGAGTCGCGGTGCTATTTCTAATTGGGAGCGCGGCACCAATGGCATCGTGTCATCGAAGCTGCCGACCCTAGCGCGTATCTTAGGCTGTAGTGAAGGCTATTTATTACGTGGCGATTTACAAAACGACATGGATAGCGTTGCTAATTCAAATCAACCTATCAATTCTTATAATAAAACCAATAATCATAATAAAAACGAAACGCCTAGGCAGCAAAGCGTATCCCCTACTTCTACCGCAAATTTACAACCCAACCCGATAAGTGGTCACTCTATGAATCCAATTAAAAAATCCGATAAATTACAAAACGTTTGCTACGATATTCGCGGTCCGCTTTTGCAAACAGCCAATAAAATGGAAGCTGAAGGTAAGCGCATTTTAAAACTCAATATTGGCAACCCTGCGCCATTTGGCCTTGAAGCACCGCATGAGATTTTGCGTGATGTGGCGATGAACCTGCCAGAAGCGACAGGATACTCGGACTCGCAAGGGATTTTTGCGGCACGTAAAGCGGTCTTGCAATATTATCAATCAAAAGGTCTGCTATCAGCTGTCGATGTGCGCGATGTATATTTGGGTAATGGTGTTTCTGAGCTGATTGTGATGACCATGCAAGCACTCATGAACGATGGCGATGAGGTGCTTGTGCCAATGCCCGACTACCCGCTTTGGACAGCCGCGGCCAACTTAGCAGGCGGTACAGCGGTACATTATCGCTGTAATGAAGACGACAATTGGCATCCTGATATCGAAGACATTAAGTCTAAAATTACACCCAAAACCAAAGGCATTGTGGTGATCAACCCCAATAACCCAACGGGCGCGCTGTATAGTGATGAGGTGTTATTGCAAATTATCGAAGTCGCCAAAGAGCATGATTTAATCATCATGGCCGATGAGATTTATGACCGTATTCTTTATGATGACATGACGCATACGCCGATGAGCACCTTGACCGATGATGTACTGGTGCTGTCTTATAACGGCTTATCAAAGTCGCACCGCATCGCCGGTTTCCGTGCTGGTTGGATGATGGTGTCGGGTAAAAAAGACCACGCTGCCGACTTTATCGAAGGCTTAGACATGTTGGCGTCTATGCGTTTGTGCTCAAACGTTCAAGGTCAATATGCCATTCAAACGGCAATGGGCGGCTATCAAAGTATGAAAGAGCTCACTTCAAAATCAGGACGGCTATCAAAGCAGCGCGAACTGGCCGTTTCACGTCTTAACGCAATAAAAGGTATTTCTTGCACCATGCCGCAAGGGGCGTTTTATTGCTTTCCAAAGATGGACCCTGAGGTTTATCCTATCAAAGACGATATGCAGTTTATGATGGATTTATTGATAGAAGAAAACGTCTTAATGGTACAAGGGACCGGTTTTAATTGGGATGCACCTGACCACTTCCGCTTGGTGTTTTTGCCCAATCTGCATGATTTAGAAGATGCCATGGATAGATTGGACCGCTTCTTTGCCAAAAAACGTAAGCAGTTTGGTACCGAGTAATCATTCAAACTTGTATAAAAAAACGCTTATCAGCAGCTGCCGATAAGCGTTTTTTATTCTTTAATAAAACACTATAATAAAAAACAATAGAACTTTTATTTAAAAAATATTACTTAATAACAGATAGCTGATAGCCGACATCGAAGCCGCCGCAGGCAGGGTAATTACCCATGCCAAACCGATAGGCTTCATCAGCGCCCAATTGGTATCACGATTAACGATACCGATGCCAAGTACTGCACCAACCAGCGTATGCGTACTGGATACGGGCAGACCCATGGTCGATGCGCCCATGACGACGGCAGCCGCAGCCAATTCCGCTGAAAAGCCTGAAGCTGGATGCATTTTTGCTAGATTAGTACCGACGGTTTGAATAACTTCTTTACCGATAAACCAAAGGCCAACGATAAGCGCCACACCAAAGGTCAACATCACCGCAGGCGGCACGGCAGCCTCGGTCGCTATGCTATTGGTACGGATAACGTCCATAATCGCGGCAAAAGGACCGACGGCGTTGGCAATATCGTTTGAACCATGACTAAAAGCAAAGGCGGACGCGGTAAAGACCTGCATCCAGCTAAACATAATAAACGTCGCTTTGGTCAAATCTTCTTTATGCTTACCGCGGATACTCTTGGTATAAATAAAGGTCGCCAGCCACACCAGCGCCGCTATCATACCCATGATAAAAAAGCCTTGCAGCGTCGTCATGTTGCTGTTGACGTTTTTTAGGCCTTTGAACACCACCAACGAAGTCATGACCGCGCCGCCTGCGCCAGCGATGAGCGGTACCCATTGTTTAAGGGCTTTTAGGGTATCAAGGTTGCTACGTTCGTGCTCAATCTTATAAAGCTGTTTGTAATAATCGGTTTCTAAATCCTCGATGTCACAATCATCATCTTTATAGATTTCTTGATCGCGCAGCATCGCTGAGGTATACGCCAATTGCTCTGACTCGGTTAGACTTTCTAGATACTCTTTATGGTTTTGCTTGACAGTTTTTTTATCGTCTTTTAGCGTCGCAATATGCGCTTCGGTTCGATCATTATATTCAATGATTTTTTTCTTAATTTGACCATATAAAAGGTAAGAAAATACGCCGCCTAACACGGGTGAGATGACCCAAGAGATAGCAATTGTTCCAATCGTACCCCAATCGACGGTCGATAGTGCCATGTCGGTACCACCTAAAGAGATACCGAGTACAATAGAGCTACCAACGACGCCGCCAATAATGGCATGGGTGGTCGAAACAGGCAGACCTTTTTTGGTGGCAAACAACAACCAAAATGCCGCCGCGATAAGCGCTGAGAGCATGACATAAATAAACTGATTGGGCGAAACCGATAAACCATCTAAGTCAACGATGCCGCTGCGGATGGTATCGGTAACTTCACCGCCCGCCAGCACCGCGCCCGACACTTCAAATATCGCGGCGATACCCAAAGCTTGCGGAATCGTCAATGTCCCTGCGCCCACTGAAGTACCGAAGGAGTTGGCGACGTCGTTACCGCCGATATTAAATGCCATAAAGACACCAAAAGCCGTCGCTACGATAAATAGCGTCGTCTGCTGATGCATGGTGTAATCTAGACCCCACCATAAAAAGTAAGCGGTCATCGCAATCAGTAAAATGGCAAAAAATAGATTGATTCTCATAGAACCGACTGCTTTGGTTGGTCCTGTAGAACTGCTGCTAATACCCATACGTTGATACGTCCTGCGTAAGCTGATTGAAATTATAGGTGATTGATGCCATTGCGGCGCTATTGATGGTGTCGTTTTTACCACCCAACATTATGATAGCGTGTCCGCAACGTGGTTTTGTCATACTGTTTTGAATATGTTTCTCGAAATACTGTTTTGAATGTACGAATTTGAAAATAGGGTTATAAAAAGTTACTATCTACTGCGCTCTATATTGTCCTGATAGCTCTGCGTGCTTGTAAATATTTACGCGCAAGCTTGCCCACCTATCAGCGAAAAACCTAAGCCACAAAATGCCATAAAGCCGCAAGTAGTCTTGCCAAATCGTCCGATTACAGCAGCTTGCGGCTTAGGTTTTATAGTGATAGCGTCGATTATAAAAAATCTGTTGTTAATAACTAAAACATTTATAGGATAAATACCATCTCTGCCTGTGCAGCTATTTTGTGAGCAGGCAGAAGTTGTTACGCGCCTATTATATTAAATATAGACACAGATTGCATGATGATATTACGAGATTTGTAACTTTGAATATATCACTCAAAAAAGCTGCTTATTTAGTAGAAAAATGTTGCTAATTTTCCCTAACATTTCAAACAAAAAAGATACTAATTTTTAAGTTCGTATAAAGCCTTCATCACTTATTATCCATTTATTTAGTATCAGTAGTAATAGACAATGCCGCGGATAGCTGTTTAATAGCGTGGTCTAATACCTCTAGGCGCGCTTGGCGCTTTTCATTAGTCGCGATGATTGCCCAAGGTGCATCCTTAGTATCGGTACGCACCAACATATCAGCCGCCGATTGCACATAATCCACCCATTTATCACGATTACGCCAATCATCATCGGTCAGTTTAAACTGTTTATGCGGCGTCTCTTCGCGCGCCTCAAAGCGTTTGAGTTGCTCCCCTTTATCAATAGCGAGCCAATATTTGATAACTATTGTGCCAGCAGCGACCAAATCTGCTTCAAAACGATTGATTTCGTCATAAGCGCGCTGCCATTCTGCGTCAGTCGCAAAGCCCTCGATACGTTCGACCAATACGCGCCCATACCACGTACGGTCAAAGATGGCGATACGACTGATACGATCGATTTGCTCATTGGGCAGTTTGGTCCAAAAACGCCATAAATAAGGATGCTGCAATTCATATAACATCGGTACGCCAATATTATAAATCTGATATTCGCGCGGATCGAGTGGCGCAACCAGTCTTTTGATCGCGCCGCCTTTGCCAGCAGCGTCCATCCCTTCAAAGGCAAAAACCACGTGCCGCCCCTGACGCGCCCGCAGCAATTTGGCAAGGTGTGCTTGCTTGTCAGCAAGCGCTTTATGATAGTCAGATTTCTCTATCTCGGTATCGTCAACATTTATCAAAGTTTTAGGGACTGCTACAGGCTCGAATTTTGCTGCTTCTTTTATATTCTGACTTTCTACTTTACTGCTTACTAGCGCCTTTTGCATCGCCTGCAATACTTCATGACAAAAATGAGTGGCAGCCTCTGATTTATCATCACCATTGATAATAATCCAGTCATTCTGCTGGCGTAATAGCGCGGTTGCTACCTTATTAAAAGTATCGACGACCTGTTTACTTTTCCAATCGATTTGATATAAAAACTCTGGATCAGCTTCATCGTCATTTAGGCGCGCCTGCAAGGTTTCGATATCGACATGAAACCAACATTTAAGCAACTTGGTTTGATTAGCAGCAAGGTCTTGTTCAAAGGCTTGTAGTTTGGTGAGTTCTTTCTTTAAATAGTCTTGCCATTGGGCAATAGGCAAGGCGTTATTTTTCAGCGTCTTATTATTCTTATCTTCACTTTTTTTCACCTTATCGTCATCATCTAGGGTCGCCATGCGCATGACGTTATAGAGTAAGTCGGCATACCAGTTGCCAAAATACACCATCACATCGCCATGACGTGGCAGCGCTTTGGTATGCGCTTGCCAAATCGGCTGATGCTCTAAGGGACAATCTCCGATAGTCGCCTCAACCTTGAGTAAGCGCGGGTCAACCCATTGCCGCAGCTGGGTGACTGCGGTGCCCTTGCCCGCTTGCTCCATGCCGTTGACCAGCACCAAAAGCCCAGTTGGTTTATTGGTAGTCGGCGGTGTTTGCTGCCGCGTGGCGCGTAGGGCAAACTGAGCGGTGACTAACGCCAAGCGCAATGTATCTTTGTCCATAGCAAAGATATTTAACGGATTGGGCGTCAAACGCTGCTCAACGACTTGCTTACTAAACTGGTCACTTACCGCTTCTGGCGCTTGGCTTTCAGTCGATTTATTTTTTTTGCTCATGTCCATACTCGCTTTATTGTTAGATAATTTTTATACATCTCTTATTTGTAGTTTTTATAAGCTGTCTTATTTATATAGTGAATCATAGCATTGCGTAAAACCAGTAAATAACCCTGCTATGTAACAGTTTGGCATTTGTATTCTGTGGTATTTTCTTTTAAGGTGAACAAAATCTTGCGCGCATGCTTTAATAGCTGCCCACAAAGATAAGAATTTAGTATCATTTCCACTCTTTTATTAGCAATTTTATTGCCATTTTTACTTTTTATAGGATTACCTGCCATGTCTGCGTTAGCCAATTTACAACAGCACTTAAACCGTTTTTGGGCGCTGCCACACCATAAAGATGCTGCCTTAAATACCAAGCTCAAAGAAGTGCAAGCATGGCAACAGGCACGTATTAAGCATACCCATAGCGCGCTGTTTGAACAACCAAAAAACAAACCGATGGCAGAGTATTTTTTAACCCAGCTATACGGTGGTGATGAATTTAAAGTATTGGCAGAGCAGTTAGATCGTATTCTTCCCAAAGCCAAAAAACTTGAACGCCTTGCTAAAGAAGCTTCTTTAGAAGCGGGCAGCATGGGCATTCAAGCGTCTATCTTGGCCATTGAGCTGGATTTACATTTGGCCGAGTGGTTGGTTGCGCAAGATTTAGCAGTCAATGAAGAGAATATGCTTGCCGCTTACCGCGCAGTCGATGAGGCCAATGAGCGCCGCGTGCAGATTAACAATCTAAAAGAGGTCTGCTACCGTACCGATAAAGATTTGAATTCATTTATGCTCAAAAAAGCCTTTGGTCTCGCAAAAGGCACGGCTTATCGCCATAACTTCCAGCCGCTTTACGACTTTATCGATTCAGGCTTTAAAGCGATGAAACCGCTAAAAAGTGTCAGCAGCTTTATTGAACCGTTTTGTGAGCGCGAGCTTGAGATTATTGACGAAGTTCATGACACCAATAATGGCGGTAAGGCAGTAGCGTTTGGTGTATGATAGGGTCAATAATGCCCGTGGCTAACTGACCGCTATAGTGCTTAAATAGGGTTTAAACCGTATGCAATCGGTGTTTAAACCCTATGCAAACAACGCTTAAATACGCCATCATAAAAACAAATAATAGGATAATCGTATGACTGATAACTCAAATAACAACCCTAGCCAAGCCGATCAATCCCATACTGATAACCCTACTTCTCATGGTCATCTGCAAGATAAATTGGTTAAAGACAGTATTGCTCATAATCAAAGCATCACCGCGCAAGTAAAAGCGCGTCAAAACCAAAGCGCTAGTACGACGCTGAATGCCAATGCTGCAGCTGATAGCAGCAATAATAATGACTTCACCCAAGTACAAGACTTACCAACCGGAACCCCACAAGGTCAACAAACGACTATGCCAAACACCATAAATAACAGCGCCAATCCTACTGCTGCGCACGCACAAACGGCCAAACAAACGCTATTTAACCAACGTGATGACATCAATAATCCCCATACGCCTGATACCGATGGTAATGAGCAAACACATTTCGGCTATAAAACGGTCAATAAAGCAGAAAAACAAGCGCGCGTTGCCGATGTTTTCACCTCAGTTGCGAAAAAATACGACATCATGAATGACTTAATGTCGTTTGGTATTCATCGCTTATGGAAGCGTTATGCGATTAGCTTATCGGGTGTACGCGCCGGTCAGCAGGTGCTCGATATCGCTGGTGGTACGGGTGATTTGGCCAAAGTATTTAGCCGTGAAGTGGGTCGCAACGGCCATGTGGTATTATCAGATATCAATGCGGCGATGCTAGAAGTTGGCCGCGAACGCCTCATCAATGCCGGCTGTAATAACGTTGATTTCGTCTTAGCAAACGCTGAAACTTTGGCGCCATTTGATGATGAAAGCTTTGATTTGGTGACTATCAGCTTTGGTCTGCGTAACGTCACAGACAAGGATGCAGCGCTAAAATCTATGTATCGCGTCCTCAAGCCAGGCGGTCGTTTATTGATTTTAGAATTCTCAAAACCCGTGTTTGAGCCATTATCGAAAGCTTATGATTTGTACTCATTTACGGCGTTGCCGATTATGGGTAAATTGGTTGCCAATGACTCTGAGAGCTATCAATACTTAGCAGAATCAATTCGTATGCACCCTGATCAGCAAACACTTAAGCAGATGATGCAGCAAGCAGGCTTTGAGAATTGTGATTATCATAACTTGACCGCTGGTATCGTTGCAGTGCATCGCGGCTTTAAAGCTTAGTTTTAAAAAATCACAGTTTTAGAAAAGCACAGTTTTAGAAAAGCACAGTTTTAGAAAAGCACAGTTTTAGAAAAAGAATAGCTTTAGCGCTTTTCAAAAGCTGCTTAGATAAACACGCTTTTTATAATACAAAAACGTCTGTCGTTGAGCAGGCGTTTACATCGTTATAACAGCCAATATTGAAATATGCGCCGCGCTTATGGCGCTCAACCAAACATTGTGAGGGCCTTATGCTGACTGTGTTACTTTTGGCAGGTGCCGAAAAGTTTATTAATATCGCCATTGCCAGCGATGAGATTACCAAAGCTGGGCTAGCGCCGCTTGCGGGCAAAATGCTGCGTCTCAATATGGGCATGCCCGAGATTAATCTAGACGTTTTATTTACCGAAGATCGTTTGCGCTTTGAGCCCGTCATGACAGAAGGCGTGTTTGAACCAAGCGGCAGTATGAATGAGCGCCAACAGGCCAGCCTAGAGCGTTCGCGACTTGGCCATAGTCGACCAGATTGCACCATTACCGTTGATAATCCTGCGCAGCTGCTGAATCTTATGCGCGGCACAGAAGGCAACTTACCGATTGCTGGTGATTACAAAGTGCTGATGCAACTTAAGCAGCTGGTTGCAGGATTTGACCCTGATGTTGCCGGCCAGCTTGAGCCGTTTATTGGGAAACCGATGGCCAGTCAACTTCATTTGCTGATATCACAACTAAAAGGCAGCTGGCGTCATAGTGCCAAACGCGCCTTTAACGATGTCAGCGACTGGGCCAATGACGTAGCGGGTAATGTTACTCCTGACCCGATGGAAGCCGCCGAAGTCAATGATCTAAAGCAGCAGTTATTAAAACTGCGTGCGGATATCGAACGCGAAGAAGCCAAGCTTGCCGCTATCAAAGATGAGCAAGCACGTTTAACCAATCATAGATAATAATAAATAGAGTCTATGACTGTCTAAACGTTCATCACACATAGGCATAGACTCTGCCCTATTTTCGACTTTTTAGAGTAACCCTATCTCATGCTACTATCCCATCGCGCCCGCTTGCTTGAACTTTGGCGTATTGCCGCCGCTTATCGCATTGATACCCATTTGTCTGTCGAAGAAGCGCCGCAGCTGCAACCGTTAGCGCGTTTAATCCGTTTACATCCGGCGGCTTGGGGTAAAAAACATCAGCCCAATGCGATTAAGTACGCGCTTGAGGACATGGGGACATTATTTTTAAAACTGGGTCAATTGCTCTCGACGCGCCGCGATTTGGTGCCGCCTGAGATTATCGAGCAATTGGTGCAACTGCAAGATAAGGTCAAGCCTTTTGACTCTGACGTTGCTATTGCCCAAATCCAAGACCCAAAACATGGTTTAGGTCAATCTATCGCAGCGCTATTTGCCCGCTTTGATGTTAAACCATTAGCAGCAGCTTCTATCGCTCAAGTACATACGGCGGCTCTGCACGATGGTCGTGAGGTAGTAGTGAAAGTGGTTCGCCCTGATATTCGCACCACTATCGTGGCAGACTTTGAGCTACTGCGTGAGCTTGCTAATTGGGCATCGGCGCGTATCGAAGCGGCGCGTGCTATCCATATCGTTGATATTGTCGAAGACTATCGCCAAGTCATGCTTAATGAATTGGATTTGACCTTAGAAGCGGACAATACCACGCAGATGCGCAATAACTTCTTAGGTTCAGCACTGATGTATGTGCCTGAAGTCTATGACGCTGCCCAAAACGTCATGGTCATGGAGCGTATTCAAGGCGTTCCTATCTCACAAGTCGAGGTGTTTGATAAGCTTGGTTATGACCGTGCGACACTAGCAGAAAAAGGCTTAACGATATTTTTTACCCAAGTATTTCGCGATAACTTTTTTCATGCCGATATGCATCCGGGTAATGTCTTTGTAGAAACGCCGCCGGTTAAAATACTCACGACAGATATGACAGCGGTCAATTTGGGTCATGAGCCACGCTATATCGGGCTTGATTGTGCCATTATGGGTACGCTATCAAAAGACGATCAGCTTATCGTCGCGCGCATGCTGTTGGCGGTAATGAACAATAACTTTACGGCGATGGTTGATATCGTCAGTAGAGCTGGCTGGATACCGCCCAATACCGATAAGCATGCACTCATGCGTGATATGAAACGCACTGTCGGTCCGATGCTGCAAAAATCCATTAACGATATCGACTTTGCTGGTGTCTTGATGCAAATTCTGGATATCGCGCGACGCCATCATATGAGTATCCCGCCGCAATTGATGCTGCTGCTGAAAACCTTGGTGCATGTTGAAGGACTCGGTCGCGACTTATACCCTGAGCTTGATATTTGGTCACTTGCTAAGCCCATTTTAAGTGGCTGGATTAAAGAGCAACTCGATCCGATGCGTAATTTACAACATCTGCGTCAGCAGTTGCCAGAGATTTTATTATCAACGACTGATATTCCTAAGCTACTAGATCAAGGATTGCAAAGTCTTGCTTCACAAGGCTCGCGCCAATACAGTCAACTACGAGAAATCCAGCAAATTCGCGCCGATATGCTAAACGACCGTCGCCGCGATTGGTTAGCGCTATCAGGTTTTGCAGTATTTATTGCTATCGCCACCCAAGTTGGTTGGTTTGCGCCTATTTTTTACCTATTGGCTATCATCGTCGTTATTTGGCGGGTTTTAGCTTAGGTTATTAATTTTTAACGAAAAAATATCCGTTAATCATTATCAAAATATCTCACTTGAATAAGCTCTAATGCATTTTAATTGCCCTTTAACGACAATTAAAATGCATTAGAGCTTAACTTTTTATCTTATTTAGCATGTCGTTTACCCAGTAAATATACGTCTTATATGGAGAATTTACCTATGTCGACCATATCATCTATATCGCCTTCCAAATCTCATGATTTAATTAAATCAGACCATAGTGACGCTATTGCCGCTTTGCAAACACGCTTTGGCAAACAACTTAGCACCAATACCACTGTACGTGAACAGCATGGTCATACCATGACCTGGCTTGCTAACCAGCCACCCGACGCGGTATTGACCGTGCAGGATAAACACGAGGTTGCTGCAGCCGTCGAGATTTGCAATCAGTATCAGATGCCAGTCATTGCCTTTGGTATTGGCTCATCTTTAGAGGGCCAATTGAACGCTCCCTATGGCGGTTTATGTATCGATATGCATGCCATGGATGCGATATTACAGGTTAACAATGAAGACCTGACCGTTACCGTACAACCTGGGGTCACGCGCGAGCAGCTCAATCATTATTTACGTGATACTGGACTATTTTTTCCAATAGACCCCGGTGCCAATGCCAGTATCGGCGGTATGGTCGCGACCCGTGCTTCAGGCACCAATGCCGTCCGTTATGGCACCATGAAAGATGTGGTACTCGCCCTTGAAGTGGTGACCGCCAGCGGAGACATTGTGCGCACAGGTACTCGCGCCAAAAAGTCGGCCGCTGGTTATGACTTGACGCGCTTAATGGTAGGCTCAGAAGGTACGCTTGGTATTGTCACCGAGGTTACGCTTAAACTATTTGGTATTAGCGAGTGTATTGGTAGCGGTATCTGCCATTTCCCAACGGTTGAGGATGCTTGTCAGGCAGTGATGTTGACTATTCAAATGTGCTTGCCAATTGCCCGTATCGAGCTGCTCGACGCCATGCAAATCAAAGCGTGTAACCAATATGCCAATTTGAATTTAACAGAAACGCCTACGCTATTTGTAGAATTTCATGGCACAGAAGCCAGCGTCGCCGAGCAAGCGCAAATCTTTACCGACATCATCGAAGAGTTCGGCGGTACAGATTTTGCTTGGGATACCAACGAAGCCGAGCGTAAACGTCTGTGGCAAGCGCGCCATAACGCCTATCACGCTAGCTCTGCACTACGACCTGAAGCCAGCGCTCTATCGACTGATGCCTGCGTGCCCATTTCACGCTTGGCAGAATGTGTCAGCGCTACGGCAAAAGACATCGAAGCATCGGGTATGATTGGACCTATCGTCGGTCACGTCGGCGATGGTAATTTTCATGTTCTTTTATTGGTCGATACCAACAACCCTGAAGAAGTCGCTACCGCTGACGGCATTATCAGCCGCCTTGCCTCGCGTGCGATTGAGATGGAAGGTACTTGTACCGGTGAGCACGGTATTGGACAAGGTAAGCAAAAATATATGGAGCAAGAGCATGGTAATGCCTTATTGCTGATGCAAGCGATTAAATCTGCCCTTGACCCTAAAAACATTCTTAGATTAACAAATGAAGTGCAATACCAAATGTGAGGTGAAAAAAAGACCTAGATGCGCTAGCATCAAAGTTTTTA